>JAUPLX010000137.1 GCA_030836665.1 Patescibacteria group bacterium | reverse complement strand
GTTGCGGATTTCGCATCCGGAAGCGAAGCGTCCGAACCTCCGGCCGCCTTTTCGGCTTTGTCCTTGATTTCCCGGATGTCGAACTGCCGCATTTTCAATTGGCTGTCGACGATTCCACGGAGTACTTGCGAGTCTTTGAAGAAGGTATACGTCATCCAAGAAAGGAATACGAGCCCCAAGACCGTACCGAAAGCGAAGAGCACTCCCAGGAGGATTTGGTATGCGAAAATCTTCCACTTGTTCGAGTGCAGTTCGACGAACTCGTGTTCTTAAATGAGATTGAGCGTCGAATCGAGCGTCTTCAGGCTCGATCAGAGTTCGCGAAGTTCCGTTACGAGTTCGCGCTGGACCACGGATGCCTGGAGGAGTTCCTTCTCGACGAAGGTCTCCCGAATCGTTTTTCCGGCTTCCTCTATCATAGCATCGGTTTTTCGCTTAGTCATGGTATTGCGGGGAGTTATTTGATCCAGCCGTTTACGAAATCCTCGATGACCTTCGAGAGTTTTTTCGGATCGTGACGGATATAGTCGCGCTCGCTCGCGAGGTCGCGTTCGACGATGCGGCAACCCTTCTTGCGCAGAAACTCCGGATTGCCGATGCGCACGGGAAACTTACCTTCCTTTTGGGCGTATTTTTCCGCCAATCCCTCTCCGATTTCCCCCGAATGGACGAGCACGTAGTCGATCCTTCCTTCTCCGAGGTATTTTTCGATGACGGTCACGAAGTCTTCCACTCCGTATCCGTCGGTTTCCCCGTGCTTCGTCATGATGTTGCAAACGTAGATGATTTTTGCGTCGGATTGTTCGAGCGCTTCGCGCATTCCGGAACAAAGGAGATTCGGAACCACGCTCGTATAGAGATCGCCGGGGCCGATGATGACGTAGTCGGAATTGATGATGGCTTCCCGGGCTCTGGGGTTGATCTTTCCTCCACCGATGAGGAACGCGTCGGTAATGGCGAGATTGGGGTCGTGCTTCGGGACGTCGATATTGGTTTCCCCGATAATCCGTTCCCCGTTCTCGAGCGTTACGCCGAGATGCACGTCGTCGAGCGTTACGGGGATGACTTTTCCGCGGACGTGGAACATCTCCGAAAGTTCCTCCACGCCGGATTCGAAGTCTCCGGTAATGTCCGCGAGCGCCGTCAGAAGGAGGTTGCCGATCGTATGTCCGCTCATCCGGTTTCCGCTTTTGAAGCGGTATTCGAAGAGCTTTCGTACGGTTTCCGCGTCTTCGGAGAGCGCGAGAATCGCCCGGCGGATGTCGCCGGGCGGAAGGATGCCGAATTCGTCCCGGAGTTCGCCGGTGGAACCTCCCGAATCCGCGACCGAAACGATGGCGGCGAGATTGAGGTCGCGGTTCTTTTTCAATCCGGAGAGAACGTTGAAGGTTCCGGTCCCTCCTCAGATGGTCGTGACGTTTTTGAGCATGGTTGACGGTTTCGTCCGAGTATAGTCAGTTATGCGGGAGAATCAACGCCGAAGGAATTCCGCTCGCGTTCGATTTGTTTGCCGTTCCCAACCATCTATACTGGACAGGTTCTTAATCTCCGTTTCCATGGAAAAGTTTATAACGCTCATAATTGTCGCCGCAGCACTTATCCCGTTATTTCTCCGGAGGGTAAACCAGGGTGAAGTTGGCCTTATCGAAAATCTCGGCAAATTTTCCCGCGAAACCGGACCGGGTCTTTCGTTCCTCATCCCGGGGATTCAATACCTCCGAAAGGTCGATGTCCGAGAACGGGAGGTATTCATTCCAACGCTGGAAATGTATACGAAGAACTGATCTTTAGTTTCAATAGACTGAGGAATATTCGTGAGTATTGCGAACGTTCCGAAAGCCACTTATTCTTCGATGGATGTTTTTTCCGACGTTGCCAATCTTGCTCATAAACACCTCCGGAGCGTCATTAGTACCAAATCGATGGACGAAATATTTTCCGGATACCTCGACATTGAACGCCTGCTTCACGATTTTCTCGAATCAAAAGCTATGGAATTGGGTGTGAAAATCCACCGTGTCGAAATAAGGAAATTCAAGTAGGAAGAGTTCCGTGAGTTATCGCGAGTTTCGTTTGCACTCCGACTCCAATCGTCTACAATGAGCGGGTTACCCTTAATTTCACCCTTATGGAAGGACTCATAACGCTCGTCATCGTCGTCGCGATCCTCATCCCGTTTTTCCTCCGGAAAGTCAATCAGGGGGAAGTCGGGCTCATCGAAGTTCTCGGAAAGTTTTCCCACGAAACCGGACCGGGGCTTTCGTTTCTCATTCCGGGTTTCCAAACTCTCCGTAAAGTCGACATCCGCGAACAGGTGATTACCGTCCCGGAGCAGCAGATCATCACGAAGGACAACGTCGGCATGGCCGTAGACGGAATCATCTACGTTCAGATTACCGACGCCCAAAAGGCCCAATACGAAATCTCGAACGTGTTCCTCGCGGTCGTCAATCTCGCGCAGACGAATCTCCGTAACGTTCTCGGTACGATGTCGCTCGACGACACGCTCTCCAATCGCGATTCCATCAACGTCCGCCTTCTCGAAGCGCTCGATCGCGAAACCGTCAAATGGGGCATCAAGGTTCTCCGCGTCGAAATCAAAAAGCTCGAACCGCCGCGTGACATCCAGGATTCCATGAGCAAGCAGATGAAGGCCGAACGCGAAAAGCGCGCCCAGATTCTTGAAGCCGAAGGATATCGTCAGGCTCTCGTAGAGAAATCCGAAGGCGACAAGCAGTCCAAAATCCTCCAAGCAGAAGGGGAAAAACAGTCCCAGATTCTCCGGGCTGAAGGTGAAGCCCAGGCGAAAATCGCTATCGCACAGGCTCAGGCGAAGGCTCTCGAACTCGAATCCAACGCCGCCCAAGAATTCTTCAAGGGGCAGGCCGTCACCAAAGAACAGCTCAAAGTCGTAGAAAACGCCCTCGGCGGAGGCAATACCAAGTACGTCCTCGATTCCGACATCCTTACGAGCATCTCCAAAAGCTTCGGAATCAAATAAGCTCCGTTAACCGATCAAACCCATGCCAGAAGTTTTTTACGGTTGGCTCGCCGTCGCTGTGGTCGCCCTCATCCTCGAAATGTTCTCCGGAACGCTCTACGGACTTTCGTTCTCGCTTTCCGGATTCATTATCGCCGCATACGTGGCGATAACCGGAGAAACCGAGTTGACCATTGCACAGGCCCTCATTTTCGCGATATCCGGAGCGGTCTTCTGCTTCGTTTTCCCGAAATGGTTCAATAAGACCCGAACCGAATTCAAACAGGGGCTCGATGCCGTCGTCGGCAAGACTTTCCCGCTCAAGAAGGTCGGAGACGACTTCAAAATAAGCGTCGACGGAGTGGATTACCTCGTCGATTCCGATTGCGTTACCGACGGTTTCGCTCCGAAAGCGAAGGTCCGCATCGAATCCCACGCTTCAGGAACCCTTACCGTTTCTCTCGTAAAGTAAGCGCGGTGGTACAAGAAATTTTTTCCCAGTTCGGCATTTCCGCGCCGCCCGAAAAGGCGGCGCTTTTCGAACGGTACGCCGATCTTTTTCTCGCATACAACGCCCATACGAACCTTTCCGCCATTCGGGATCGCGAAGGAGTCGTTACGAAGCATTTCGCCGACAGCGCGATGCTGTTGAATTTCGAACCGCTTCGGGGACGCATGCTCGACCTCGGTACGGGAGGCGGATTTCCGGGAATCCCGTTGAAGATCCTCGTTAACGAACTTTCCGTAACGCTTCTCGATTCGGTATCGAAGAAAACGAAAGCCTGCGACCATTTCATCGCCGAACTCGGACTTTCGAACGTCCGTACCGTATGGGGAAGAGCCGAGGACGTCGTAAAAATTCCCGGCATGCGTTCTTCGTTCGATGCCGTAGTGTCTCGCGCTACGGCGTATATGCCGCAAGTGCTCGAATGGGCCGCGCCGTTCGTTCGCGTCGGGGGGTCGATCATGCTCTATAAGCTTCCTTCGGAAGAAGAACTTGCCGACGGTTTGCCGATGGCGGAAAAACTCGGTTTCGAACTCGCTCGCGAACATGCGTATTCGTTCCTCGGACAGGAGCGCCGGATATTCGTTTTCGTTCGGAGAAAATAATACGAAACGGATTCCGTTTTCGTCAAGACGGAGAGTTGCCCAACCGTGCCAAGAGTGGTACCATGGTTGGGTAATTTCTTTTTCTTGCCGCCCAGGTGGCCGAAACGATGCGATCCAAATACAAAAAAACCCTCGCCCTCGCCCTCGCCGCCCTCGCCGTTTTTTCGGAGACGGCCGTTCCGGCCATGGCGCTCGAAGCCGATTCCATGAGTTTCGTCGGTATCCGCAAGAGTCGGACGGCGAAGATTCTCGACAATTTCAAAGACAAGCAGGAAGAACTCCTCTTCGACAACACC
This sequence comes from Patescibacteria group bacterium, assembly GCA_030836665.1. Taxonomy (GTDB): domain Bacteria; phylum Patescibacteriota; class Gracilibacteria; order BD1-5; family UBA2023; genus JANJWP01. Next base: position 2,178 of record JAUPLX010000137.1, on the reverse strand, counting down.
CCCTTCATGCTCGGGGAAGAATCGGGCCTTTTCGATTCCCAGGCACGCGTTCAGACCCTGGAGAAGGTCCTCGCCCGTCTCGAAAACGCGAAATCCCAATACCAAGAACGTAAAATCGCCCTCCAGAGCGAGAAGGTGACGCTCCGGAACATGCTCAAGCGTTTGGACGCGTCCATCGAAACCTCGATGGGAATGATTCGGGATACCGAAATCAATATCGTAAAGGGAAACCGGAACATCTCCGAACTTCAGACGAAGATTTCCGATCTGAAAAAAAAGATCGAAGCGAACCGCAAGGTCATCCTCGAATACCTTACCTACGTATACAGCCGCGGAGATCTCGTGTACGCCGAAGACCAGGACGTCGACCTTCTGAAATCGATGATCCTCAACGACGGAAATTTTTCCGACATCCTCAACGACATCCACTACAAGTCCCTTCTCGAGACCGCGGGGCAGAATTTTATCGAAATCCGCCGTGATCTCGTGCGTCAGTACTATCTCGATACCGAAGAGCTCCAGAAGGAGAAAATCGCGAATTTGCGCTATAAGACGGCCCTCCGCGACCGTCGTAAGGAACTCGAATCCCAACGCGCGTACAAGGAACAGCTCCTTCGGATTACCCAGGGGAAAGAGGCGCTGTTCAACCGGTACATCATGGAGAAGACGGCTCGCGAAAAGGAACTCATCAACCATATCGACGACATCGAAAGTAGCGCGGAAACCCTTTTCCAAGATTTCGCCACCCGGTACGGCTGCGTTCCCGTTTCGAAATCCGGAGCGGTATCCGAATCCGATACGGCTTCGCAATCGGGATCCGTCTCCTCATCTGGAAACACTTCTTCCGAAAACACCTCGTCCGGAGAACTGACAACCGAGGCTGGTTCCGGAACCGTTCTCGCCGACTCGAAGAAGTGCCGCGAGGTCCGCCAGTTCTTCGAAGCCGAAAAGACGCTCAAAGATTCGACCTTCCTCGATGAGACCGGAAACACCAATCCGTTCGTATGGCCGATCGAACCGCGCTATATTTCGTCCTACTACCATGACCAAAGCTACTACGATTCCATAGGAAGCGACCATGAGGCGATCGACATTCCCGCCGAACAGGGAAGCGACATCGTGGCCCCGGCCGACGGATACGTCTATTTCGTCAATCCTCCGGTCGAAGGAGGGTACGGATACGTCGCGCTGAAACACACGAACGGCTTCCTGACGATCTACGGACACGTGAGCGAAGTCATGGCCGAACGGTTCCAGTTCGTCAAAGCGGGGGAAATCTTCGCCAAATCCGGCGGAGCTCCCGGAACTCCGGGTGCCGGAGTGATGACGAGCGGAGCGCACTTGCACTTCGAAGTCCACCGCAACCGCGATTCCATCGATCCGCTCCGCTACCTCGACATCACCCATCTCCGCTACGAGACCCTCGATGCCAAATATTCGTACAAGTACGTCCAGGATCTGAAGGCCCGCTACGGCCGCCGCGCGAACCTCTCCGGATATTCCACGTTCCATATCGTCGGTGCCGACGAAACCGAACGCCAGAAATACCTGCTCGACAATTACGCCGCGAAAAATTTCAAAAATTGGGACGTATGGACCGAAGAAGGCGTCGAAGGAAAGATCGACCCGAGTTTCCTCATGTGCGTGGGCCTCGCCGAAACCGGACTTGGAAAGAATCTCAAAACCGCGTACAATGTGGGCAACGTCGGCAATACCGATTCCGGCGGAACCTACGACTTCGTAGATTCGAGGGAAGGCATCTACTGGATGACGAAAACGCTCAATAACAAGTATTTGGGCAAGCATCAGGGGGTGAACGACCTCTCCCGTTGGGGAAACAAGGGATGAGCCATCTACGCTTCCTCCTCGAAGCATTGGCATACCAACGTCATCCGCTGCCTTTCCGCACTGAAAGGACGCTTCATCGAAGACGATTACAAATTCCGCCTTTCTCCCGAAGAAGCCGTAGAAGCCGCCGTGGAAAACGTCGTCAAAGCCGAAAAGAAGACCGTCATTAAATAAACGCCCGTGTCCTACGAAACCCGCAATACCGTCGCGAAAATTACCGTCGTCCTCTGGATCGTCGGACTCGTGGCGATGGCCCTCTCCATCGCGAAATCGTCGGTAGCCCTCGATCCGAACGCCTTTTTCGGACTTCCGAATAACGAGAGGCTTCCG
>JAUPLX010000136.1 GCA_030836665.1 Patescibacteria group bacterium | reverse complement strand
CATCATGATCGGCACGAAAGACGACGGCTTCGAATTCACCGTCGAAAAGGTCGATGACAACGCCATCGAAGACGTTCGAATCGTTCGATTCAAAAAGGAGGATCTCCAAAAAAAATCCAAGAAGTAGTTTCTCACCCCTTCCCGCATGCTCGCGAGAATTACCATCGTCGGTCGGCCCAACGTGGGAAAGTCCAGTCTTTTCAACGCTCTGGCGGGCATACGCATCGCCATCGTTTCCGATATCGAGAATACGACCCGCGACATTCTCGAACACAAGGTCCGTGACGAGGAACTCGGCGTTTCCTACGTTCTCGCCGATTCCGGAGGTCTCGCTTTCGGGACCGATGACGAAATCCTCAAGGACGTCCGCAAACGCGTCGAGGAATCCATGGACCATAGCGACCTCGTCATATTCATCCTCGAGTACGACAAGATTACCTCGTTCGACCAGGAAATCGCCAAACTCCTCCGCCGATCCGGCAAATACGTTATCGTCGTCGCGAACAAAGCCGATAATCCGGAACGCGAACGCGAAGCGTACGAAATCATGTCCCTCGGGTTCGACGATTTCGTCGTGACTTCCGTCGCCCACGGCCGCGGACTTTTCCAATTGAATGAAAAAATCGCCGAATTCATCAAGGCGAAGGGCTTCGATACCGATGAGCCGGTATATGCCGACGAAACGCTGAAAATGGCGATCATCGGACGTCCGAACGTCGGAAAATCGAGCCTCATCAACGCGATGACCGGTGAAAACCGCGTCATGGTCCGCGACATGCCCGGAACCACCCGTGACGCCATCGACACCGAAATCGAGCATAACGGCGAAAAGATCATCCTCATCGATACGGCCGGAATCCGCCGTTCCGGAAAGATCGGCACCGCCAATATCGAAGATTGGAGCGTCCTCCGCAGTGAGCGCGCCATCGAACGTTCGGACGTGGAAGTCATCGTCATGGACGCGGAAGAAGGCATTACCGGACAAGACCAGGCCATCGTCGGAAAGGCGATCGAGGCTAAGAAAGGCATCATCTTCGTCTTCAATAAGTGGGACAAAGTCCTCGCCCGCCCGGATACCGACGCCGACGACGTCGCTACCCGCTACCAGCGCTACATCGCGAACCGCCTCGATTTCTGCGATTATGCCGAAGCCCTCTTTACGAGCGCCATCGACGGAAAGCGCATCGACGACATTCTCGACATCGCCCTCGCCATCAAGAAGGAACGCCGCAAGCGCGTAAAAACCGCCGTGTTCAACGAATTCCTCGCGCAGGTCACGATGCAGCACGCGCCGACCGGAAACCGCAAATCGCACAAGCCGAAGGTTTATTACGGTTCCCAAGTCGATATCGAACCGCCGCGTTTCGTCATCTCCGTCAATAACGCGAAACACTTCCATTTCAGCTACCCGCGCTATCTCGAAAACCGCATTCGCGAACATTTCGGATTCGCCGGAACTCCCGTCGAAGTCGAACTCAAGGGGCGCGAAAGCATCTTCAAGAAGGGCGGAGGATTGAAAGAACCGGACGAACTCGCCGCCATGAAGGCGAAGCGCGACATCGAAAAAACCGCCGAAAGCATTAAGCAGAAGAAGGCGAAGGGAAAAAAATAGCCCCCCATAAGGAGGCCGGGAACCGGCATGAGACGGGACGGAATCCTTTTCCCGTTTCGACCCCGTGCCGTCGGCCTCAGAAATCGACGGTTCCCGGCCTGTGGCTATCCCCGTTTTTCTAAGATTTTCGCAATCGCCTGCTTGGCCTGGGAGACGTTGATTTCGGGTCCGTGCGCTTCTTCTTCGGCTTCCATCCGCATGACCTGTACGGAGCTGTCGTGTTCGGCGAATCCGAAATCGTTCATGTCGACGGCTTTGATCCAGTCGAATTTCAATTGTCCGTTATTGCGGAATCCCGCTTTTTCCAACGCGGCGGCGAGTTTGAGGAGGGTATTGCGTATCCGTCCCGAAGTATGCGGCCGCTGGATGCGGAAATACAGGTTCCGGTAGGGCCTTCCCCCGTCTTCCTCGTTCTCTATCGAAAAGTCTTCGAATATTCCCGATTCGCCGATCGCCTCGAGCCCCGCGAGCTTCCAAGCGTTTTCGGTGTGGATCATGGCGTTGATTTCGACGTCCCGCCGATCGTGTCCGAGCTTTTGGATTTCTTCTTCCGGAAGCGATCGTCCGATATAGAGATCGATATGGGGAATGTCTTCGGTCAGCCATCCGATTCGGTAAAACTGGGGATCCGGATTTCCGAAGGCGATATCGAAAAACCGTTCTTCGAACGTTCTGCCGATGGCCTCCTTATAGAGTTCGGCCCGGTCTTCCGGGGTTCCGCGGTAGTGGAGGGACATTATTGCCGCTTAAGGGTTATCGCTTTCAGTCGCGCGTAGCTGGAGCGTGCGCCCGTGAGATCGGACATGGCCAAATTCTTATAGAATGCCGATCCGGTCCGTTCGAAGCTCGAAAGGTTCGCGTAGTAGTTGTCGAGCGAATACGAGAGGGTTTCGAGTTCGTTCATCGTATCCGAAAACCGGTAGCTCGAAATGCGACCGTCCACGTAACGGCGGTACGCTTCGTTTTTCACTCGGGAAATCATGAACAGGCTGTCGCGGTAGGAAGCGGCGTTCGCCTGGTTGCTAAAAGAATAGCTGCCGATTCCGATGCGTTCCATACGCGCTTTTTCCGGTAAATCGTTGACCACGCGGTCGAGAAAAAAATCGGCGTGTGCCGCTCCAGTTGAAACGAGCGGTAAAATGGCTAAAATCCCATAGAACAGCTTTTTCATACGAAGAAAGAAAGAGGGTATCGATTTCCTTATAGGTATAAGAATGAAAATGTCAACCATATTCCGGAAAACTTCCGGAAAGTCTTCCTCGTTGCCTCTTGCGAATGCGGTCGGTACCGGATCCCTCGTGCTCGTCGTCGCGCTCTCGGGGTACGTTTCCGGCGGAGAATCCGCCTTCGCCACGGCATTGCTCATCACGGCTTACGCGTTCCTTTTCTATCTCGTCCGCATTTTTTATTGCCGGATAGCTTCCAGAGAATACCCGAAGCTGGCGGATTTTCTCTTGGCGTACGTCCGGAAGATGGGGGTATTTTCGCTCGCCGTCATGCTTTGCGGCGGAATTTTCACCGTCTACCAGAACGAAATCGATCCGGCGAAACTGCCCGAATACGTCATTTCCAACGGCGAAAAGACCGTCCGGTTCCGCGCGATGGCGCATATCGGTTCCGAATCGTTTTACAACGGCGTGGGTGACGACCTCGCGGCGGCTCGAAAAGACGGCTACGTCCTTTTTTACGAAGGCGTCCGTCCGGGAAGTCCGGAGAATACGAAGAAGTTCGACGCGATGATGGGATTCAAGTTCGACAAGGACCTCTACGCTTCGATGTCGAAGCTCTACGGTCTCGTTCCGCAAAATACCGCCGCCATCGTCGGAGCCCCCGGTCCCGACGATCGGAACGTCGATCTCGGCATCGACGAAATCGTGGCGAATTTCGAAAAGCGCCGAGGCGCGGTCTCCGGCGAACCTTCCGTATCGCCTCCGTCTCCGGAAACGGAAGGCGTGACCGAAGAATTTTCCAAGGAAATCGCCGCCTACGCGAATTCGCTGGCTCCGAGGGAACTCGCGACCGTCCGATACCTCAATCGGGCAATCATGAGTCTGGTCATCAAGAACCGCGACGCCTCGGCGGCGGCCTTCGCCGGACTCGGAAAAGCCGATCTGTTTTCTTCCATCCTCGACGACCGCAATAAGGTTATCGTCGACGCGATAACGTCTACGGACCAGAAGAAAATCTTCATCACCTACGGACTTCTCCACTTCGACGGCGTATTCGACCAATTACAAGAAAAAGACCACCGTTGGAAAATTTCCGGCCCCATCCGCTACCGGTATCCGACCTTGCCTTAGGACCTTGCGTTCTCTCGCGTTTTCATTACCATACCGCATCCGACTTCCTTTTTCCCATGAAGAAAAAATCCCTTCCGAAAATCCCTTCCGATAAGAAATCCTCCGGCATCCTCCGGAATCCTTTAAACGGGTCTCCGAAAGGGGGTTCCGGCAAGGGTTCGCGTCGTCCGAATCCGTTCGTCGTGCTCGTTTTGGCCGCCGTTTTCGTATCGGCCGTCGTCGCGCTCTTCGCGTCCGACACGAAGCAGAACGTCAATGAAAAGGCCGCGCTCAGCGACGTAATAGCGCAGTACCATTCCGGCGCGTATTCCGAGATCATCGTCGAGGGCAATACGCTTTCGGCGAAGAAGCCCGCGAAGGAGAAGATCGTCGGCGACCGGGTCGTCAAGATCGTCGACGTCGACAAAGTGCTCCTTCCGCCGAACGACGGCATCGTCGACCTCGGTTTCAACGACAAGGCCGTCCCGACGAAACTGACCATCAAAGAAGACGCTCTCGGAAACGCCCTCATCGAGCTTATTCCGACGCTCGTCGGAGCCGTATTGTTCCTTGGGGTCGCGATATTCCTCTTTTCCCGCATGGGCGGGGGAGGGGCGAACCCCGTCGCGTTCATCAAATCCCGGGCACGCATATACGACCCGAAAGCCAAAGATAAGGTAACCTTCGCCGACGTGGCGGGTTCGGTCGAAGAAAAGGAAGACCTCGCGGAAGTCGTGGATTTCTTGAAGAACCCGAAAAAATACCGCGACCTCGGAGCGAAAATTCCGCGCGGAGTCCTCATGGCCGGTCCTCCGGGAACGGGAAAAACCCTCCTCGCTCGCGCGGTTGCCGGAGAAGCCGAAGTACCGTTCTTCTCGATATCGGGTTCCGAATTCGTCGAAATGTTCGTCGGAGTCGGAGCGGCCCGCGTCCGCGATCTTTTCAAGGAGGCCAAAGAAAAGGCCCCGTCCATCATCTTCATCGACGAAATCGACGCCATCGGAAAACGCCGTTCTCCCGGAATCGGCGGCGGGCACGACGAACGCGAACAGACCCTGAATCAGATCCTTACCGAGATGGACGGTTTCGATAACGAGACTTCCGTCATCATCCTTGCCGCTACCAATCGCGCGGACGTCCTCGATAAGGCGCTCTTGCGTCCGGGCCGTTTCGACCGCAAGATCGTCATCAACCTCCCGAATCTCGAAGACCGCAAGAAGATTCTCGAATTCCACGCCAAAGGGAAGCCCCTCGACGCCGACGTCGACCTTTCGAGCGTCGCCGCGACGACCGTAGGGTTTTCCGGCGCCGATCTCGGCAACCTTCTCAACGAGGCGGCCATCCTTGCCGGAAAGCTCTCGTCGAAGACGGTTACCGCCGCGATGATTCAGCAGGCTATCGAAAAGGTCGTCATGGGGAATACGAAAAAATCCCTCCGGATGACCGAACTCGAAAAAAAGATCACCGCCTACCACGAAGTCGGACACGCCATCGTCGGAAAGATGCTCGCGCATACCGATCCGGTCCACAAGATTTCCATCATCCCGCGCGGAGGCGCCGGCGGCGTGACGTGGTTCCTTCCCGAGAAAGACCGCACGTACGTATCCAAGGCCAAATATTTCGACGAACTCGCGACCTATTACGGAGGACGCGCCGCCGAAGAAGTGTTCTTCGGGTCGGATTTCATTACCACCGGCGCTTCGAGCGACATCGAACGCGCCACGGAAATGGCCCGGGCGATGGTCATGCGTTACGGATTCGACGAAGATCTCGGTCCGGAAAATTTCGCGGCGGAACAGGTTGCCGGAAATTACCTCGGTGCCGAGGGATCCGGGAAAATCGTTTCCGAAAAGACCCAGGAAAAGATTGACGAAAAGGTGCGTCTCATTCTTAAGGGATCGTATTCCAAGGCTAAGGAAATCATTCTCGCCAACCGCGAACTCCATGACCGCATCGCAGTAAAACTTCTCGAAAAGGAGGAAATGCTCCGCGAGGAATTCGACGCCTTCTTCGAGGGAGTCGAAGGTCTTCCGGAAAAGGCCGTCGCCTAATTCGGTCCGATATGAGGGAATCCCCGTTTTTTTCGGGGATTTTTCCGTATTTTTCCACCCATGGGGAAATAGGATTCGGGGGATTTCATTCCCCTCTCCATGCCTTCTTTCGTTTCCGTTCTCGCCATCGCTTTGGCGGCATCGTTTTTCTCGGTTACGGTTCCTGCCGCGGCGTTTCCGTACTTCTCCGAAGTCCTTCCGAATACCGAAGACGACGCGAATCTCGAATATTTCTCCCTTCGGAATTCCGC
>JAUPLX010000135.1 GCA_030836665.1 Patescibacteria group bacterium | reverse complement strand
TAATACGGAAACCCGCCTCCGTACGCGTTCCAAAACCCCTTTCGAAACGCTTCGTATTCGCCCGCGAGAATCGCCTCGCGGGCTTTTTTCGCGAGCTTGATAAGGTATTCGAGGTTATGGAGGGAGAGAAGTTGTCCGCCAAGGAGTTCGCCGGATTTCAGAAGATGGCGGAGATATCCGAGCGAATAGGTTTTCGAGACGTGGGTTTCGAATTCCGGAAGCATGGGAATGCCCCGTTTTTCGAGCGCGTATTTTTCGTTCGTGACCTTCACGTTGCCATAAGAGGACATGGCGACCTCGTGGCGTCCCAAACGGGTCGGCAACACGCAGTCGAACATGTCGATGCCGCGATAGATTCCTTCGACGAGATCTTCGGGAGTCCCCACGCCCATGAGATACCGGGGTTTCCCTGCGGGAAGGTGCGGAGCGATGGCGTCGAGAACCTCGAGCATTTCTTCCTTCGTCTCCCCTACCGAAAGTCCGCCGATAGCCATTCCAACCGTCGGGAGCGAGGCGGCGAATCGAACGGATTCGACGCGGAGATCCGGATATACGACCCCTTGCGCGATAGGGAACATCGCCTGTTCGAAGAGGCCTTCGGATTTCCGGCGGGCGTTCTGACGAACGTTCTCCGCGAGCGAACGCTCCGCCCAACGGTGGGTACGTTCCATTGCGGCCCGGGCATACGCTTTGTCGGAAGTTCCGGGCGCGCATTCGTCGAACGCCATGATGATGTCGGCGCCGAGTTCGGACTGGATTTCGATGGATTTCTCCGGCGTGAAAAACCGCTTCGATCCGTCGAGGTGCGAGCGGAATTCAACCCCTTCTTCCGTGACTTTAGCGAGCGGCTGGCCATCGGCGGCCTTCTTTCCGAGTCCGAGGGAAAATACCTGAAACCCCCCGCTGTCGGTAAGGATGGGGAGGTTGACGTTCATGAATCCGTGAAGCCCTCCGAAATGCGCTATGGCCTTTTCTCCGGGACGGAGATGGAGGTGGTAGGTATTGGAAAGCATGATTTCCGTACCTATGGAAAAGATCTGTTCCCGGGCGACCCCTTTTACCGTCGCCTGCGTTCCGACCGGCATGAAGACCGGGGTCGTGACGGTCCCGTGGGGAGTGACGAGGGTTCCGGCCCGGGCATTGCCGTCGACCGCTTCGGAAACGAACGAAAACCCGCCCGGAAGGACGTTCGCACAAGGTACGGGATTAGCGGATGAGTTTCCAGACGTCATGGAAGGCGACGATTACGGCAATGAGGATAAGTACGGAAAAACCGACGGAATGGATGGTATTTTCGATATTGCGCACCCGCTCGGATTTCATCCCCCGAAGCGGGGCGAGCAAGGTGATCATGAAGAACCTCCCTCCGTCCAACGCGGGAAACGGCAACAGGTTGAACGCACCGAGATTGATGGACAAGAGCGCCGCGACCGTCAGGATGACGGAGATTCCCACCTTGGCGGAAACGAGCTGGACGAAGAGCCCGCCGATCGCGATGGGACCCCCCACCCCGGCCGCCGCGTCCTGGCGCTCGGCGGCATCTTTGGGGACGACCAGGCGACGGACGATTTCAAAGAGGAGTTCGAACGTGAACGCGGTCTGGTCGACGGTTTCTTTCGCCGCGACGACCACGGCCTGTCCGAACGGATAGCGGTATACGAAACCTTCCCGGGCTTTTACGTCCGCATAGGTGACGTACGCACCGATTTTTCCGTCCGCCGGCATGATCGACAAAGGCATCTCCGCTCCGCTTCGGGATATTACGAGCTGTATTCCGTCGGCGTCGGCAGTATGGGAACGTATCGTTTCGACGAACGCGGCCGGATTCGATACGCTTACGCCTTCGACCGATATGAGACGGTCGTCGTCCTTCATTCCGAAACGTTCCGCAGGGCTTCCCTTCACGGGGGAAAGCGCGATTCCCGATACTTCGAAGACCCCGAGTTCGACGGCGCGTTCGAAACTCGGTACCAAGAGGGTTTCGGTTCGGGTGTCGAATTTCGAGTTTACGGCCAATGGCGCGACCCCGTTCCAAAACAGGAAGGTGAAGATAATGAACGCGAGAATGAAATTGAACGTAACTCCCGCGAGGATGACGAGCGATTTCGAAGCGTAGGACTTCGAGGCGAACGCGTCCTTGTCGGCGGAAGTCGGCCCGAGTTCGTCTTCTCCCTTAAGGCGCACGAATCCCCCTATCGGCAAATAATTGAGCGTGTATTCGCATCCCTTGGAATCTTTTCCCAATACCGAGGCTTTCGGGGGAATCCCGATACCGAATTCCTCCACTTTGACCCCCACCCTTCTCGCCGCGAGAAAATGTCCGAGCTCATGAAAGACCACGACCGCGAAGAATACCGCGAAGGCGAGGAGGATTCCGAAAAATACGTCCATGTCGGGAGGGGTTACGAACCAAAACGGGACCCCTTTCGGGAATCCCGCTCCAGCGAAGGCGGACGGCGAGAGGTTACTTCGCGTCGGCCATTTGAATTTTTACGTGGTCGAAGAGGTGGTTGACGAGGTCTTCGAGGAGACGGAAGTCTTCGCGTTTGGAAGCGAACTCTTTCCCGTCCGCCTGAATGCGGAGACTTCCGTCGAATTCGCCCTTCTTGTTTTCTTCGAGAGTAAGGGAAAGACGGATTTCCTGGTTGTCTTTCGCGTAGCGCTTGAGGTAGGAATCGAGCTTTCCGGTGACGTTGGTTTCGATGAGACGGTCGATTGCTCCGTGGTCTTCGGCCTTGATTTTCTTGAGGTTCTTCTGGATCTTGAGTTCCATATTGAACGGGGATAGGGGGTAATTTCGGACTTCCGTCCGAAGAGGCCATTATACACCGGAAATACCCCCCGGCAAGATAAAAAAGGCCGGAATACGTTGCAATTGCGGCAATTAAGTTCCGCTTTTCGTTTTCTTTTCACGGTCGGTTAGGATACGGGCGTTATCCGTGATGATTTCCCCCATGCCCCTCATCGTCATCGGACGAAGCGAAAGTTCCGCCCGATAGGTCGATCGTGCTTTTCCGACGCTTCGCGTGCCGGATGATTTCTTCGGCCATGCGACGTTCTTCCGGAGTTTCGACGGGCCCCTTCTGGGCCAAATGGTCCTTTACCATCTCCGTAAGGGTGTCGAGGAGTATTTGGAACGGCTGGCGATTATCCGGTCATTCGTCTTCATTTCTCCCGTGCCGGGCCTCGGCGACGGCGTTCTGTACGTATTCGGCTATCTGATCGGGACGGGAGGCTTCCCAAAGGCAGAAATCGGCAGTCTCATCTTCAAGATGGATGGAAACGTCCCCCCTTCCCAAGAGGGAATCGAGCATGGAATCCCGCTTGATTTCGATTCCGTGGATCGAATGGAAATCGATATACGTGACGTTTCCTGCAAAAACGTTCCAATCCAAGTCGACGATTCCGCGATCGGTAATGATCCATACGTCATTATACCAGTCGAAGACGGTATAGAGGAGCGAAAGGTACGCGGCGACGAGATATCCCTCGAAATACGCGAACGGGACGATCGAACGGAGGGAGAACGAATCGTTGTAATAGAAAAACGACGGGAGGAATACGACGAAGAACAAGATGAGGAATATCCGGTCGATGATGAGCGTGACATGCCGATGACACACGAAAACGAGCTCCGCGTCGTCGGAGACGTATTTGGAAAAAAAGAGCTCATCGAATTTGTTCATCACGAGGGATTATCTTTCCCCGTGCGACTATGTCAAGCGGTCTCCGTTTGACAAAGTTCCCAAAGGGCGTAGGGTTCGAAAAATCCCCTCACGGCTTTTCTATGCTGAATTTTCGAAAAATCTACGAATTTTTCTTCTCTTCTTTTCGGATAGCGAAAGATACCGAATTGGTTTCCAAGCTCATAGACGAGGGCGAACGGTACGGATTGGTCATCAAACGGTCGTGGATATACGGCGCGTTCGCCCTGATATGGCTCGTTCCCATCGGCATTTTTGCCGGATTCAACGTATATCTCTTGGGTAAGCACTTCGAATGGAGCCCTCTCGGATATTCGATCATCGCGCTCCTGGTGGCCAATCTCGCCTACAGCGCGTTCGTCAGCGGAAAGTACGTGTACTATTTCCGTAAGACGTACCGGTGAGGCCACGAAATCCGGGACCTCCACCTCCTCGCTGACCAGTTGGCTTTGGGAGACCAGCATTTCACCCGATTCTTCAACCAGATAAAGTTCAACTATTTCTTCTTTGTCGGCATCATCGTCTTTTACGTGGTACACATTTCCCTCGTCGCGAAATTTTCGACCGGGATTTGGGCCGGAATCGACGTTCTCTGCATTCTCGCACAGCTCGCGTTCATGCGGAAATTCATCCGGCTGATGATTAATTTGGAAATGGATTTCAACGTCATCGTCAAAGGCCGGATATTCTTCATCAACCAGAAAGGGATGTATTCGGATACGCAGACGCTGACGGGAGATAAGATAAAAACGATCCGCGCCACGTATCCGGGATTCATCAGTTCCTATTTCGGCCACGGGACGGTGGACGTGCTTACCGAAGGCGATATCGGGCTTATGGGAGTCATGACGATGCAATACGTGGAAGATCCGGAAGACACCGTCGCGAGCATGAACCAATTGGTTTCCGGACGCATCGAACCGATCGAGAAGATCCACAACGTCTATCTTTCGAAGATCGTCTCGGAATACGGAATCGACCGGAACTCCGAAGACTTCCGGGAAAAAATCCGGCAATATCTCACGAACTACGAAGGCCAGATACGCGACGATTATCTCGGGAGTCGAGACGAAGAAACGAAACGGGAAATCGAAGCCATTTACGGGGAATATCGAATGAAACCCTAACGCACGTCCGCAGAAAAATCCCCGTCCATTTCCG
>JAUPLX010000134.1 GCA_030836665.1 Patescibacteria group bacterium | reverse complement strand
CGCGTTTATGAACGAACCCAACGATTTCGAATCTCCGAAAACCCGCCACGAAGTCCGCATTGAGGAATGTGGCGAGCCGCTCGTCGCGATTCCGGATGACGGAACGTTCGTTTTCGCGAACCCGCATCCGTACGTTTCCCTCGGTGCCCCGTACGGGAACGTTTCGCCCTTCGCCGTTCGTGAATGAGTGCTTTACGCGCTCAAGAAAGTCGCGTTACTTTTGGACGAATACCATCCCGGATTCAAGCTGAAGATCTATGACGCCTACCGTCCTATTGAAGTGCAGGCGTTCATGGTCGAACACGTTGCCGACGCGTATTGCCGGCGTATTGCCGGAATCCTCCTTTCCGAAGCCGAGGACGAAATCCGACAACGCGCCTATGACCACGCCCACGATATCTGGGCGCCGGCAGTCGACGATTTCTCCTCACCGCCTCCGCATTCCACTGGTGCGGCAGTCGACGTGACCGTCGTCGACACGCGCGGTCGCGAACTCGATATGGGATCGCTTGTCGACGAACATGAGAACGCGAGTCCCGAATCGTTCGTCGACAGCGACCATCCGGAGGCCGAGGTATTCCATCGGAATCGCGAAGTTCTCTCGGTATTCATGGAATCCGGAGGATTCGCGAGACTTCCGCACGAGTGGTGGCATTTTTCCTTGGGCGACCAGAATGAGGTCTTCTCGAAAATGCTCCGGGGATTTCTTCCACCGAATTCGACTGCGAGGTACGGAAGGTTCGTTCCGAGGGAATAGGACGTTACGCCTCTTCTCCGTTTCCGACCGTCACTTTCGCGTGGCGGATGACCTTGCCCTGGAGTTTGTATCCCTTTTCGAATTCGTTCGCTATCTTGCCCGCCTCTCCGGGAACTTGGGCGACGGCTTCATGAAATGCCGGATCGAGCGTTTCCCCGACGGAATCGAACGTCGATACGCCTAACGATTCGAGCGTTCGGACAATGCCCGAGAACGTCGATTTCACGCCTTCGTAGAGCGCGCCGGAACGTTCGGATTCGGACGTACCCGAAAGGAGCCGTTCGAGATTGTCGACGCTCGGTAAAAGCCGAGAAACGAGTTTTTCGGTGACGAAATCCGCCATTTCGAGACGTTCCCGTTCGGTTCGGGCGACGAGGTTTTTGTAGTCGGCTTGGGAACGGGCGAGAGTGTCTTTGAGTTTGCCGATTTCGATCGCGAGATTTTCGAAATCGTCGGAAAGTGCGGAATCATCGCCGGTTCCGTCGTTCGCGGACGGCTCTTCCGGTAATTTTTCTTCCGATCCGTTTCGGAGTTCTTCTTCGAGTTCCTGTGCGTCTGACATAGTGGAAGATTACGGTTTTTCGTTGGTGTTCCGGATTGAAAAGGACGTCCCCGAAGGAACGTCCCGGGTCAGTCGGAAATTACTTCTTCGCTTTCGCTACTTTCGCTTTCGCCTTTTTCTTGAGATCCTTATAGGTTTTGTCGAGCTCTTTCTTGAGATCCGCCGCGACCTTCTCAGTCTTCTTGGTAAGTTTGGCAATCGCCTTCTCGGAGTTTTACTTTCCGGTGTCGATGGCTTCTACGGCGGACTTCTTCGCCTCTTCGATGAGTTCGGAACGGCGTGCATAGAGGGCTTCGAGTTCGGCCATGGCCTCTTTGCGCTTTTCGTTTCCGAGCTTCTTCCAGTTCCGAAGCTTCGCCTGCCCTTCTTTTTTAAAAGCGGCGATTTCTTCTTGGGCCATTTCGCGGAGTTCCGCCACGCGCTGTTTGTTTTCTTCCGAAAACAAGGTGGCTTCCGCTTCGGTCCAAAGGTTTTTGTGGATATCCTCGATGTCCTTTTTGATGGAATCCATATTCTTGGTTTTTCCGTCTTTGCCGAAGCGGAGGGCGATGACGAGGCCTGCGGCGTATCCGGCGGCGAGGGCGATGAATTTTCCGAGTTTCATGGGAATTGGGTTATGTACCTCCGAATAATACGCGAAAAGAAAACGTGCGCAAGGGATGTTTTTTGCCTCGGGCGTTCGAACGTGTTACTATGGTCCGGTAATTGGAAAATTCCTCCCCATGACCGCTTCCATGATAGAAAAATTCCACACCCTTCTCGACGACATCATCGAGAACAAGTTCCCCGATTTGCATATCTCGAGCGGAGCTTGTCCGACCGTTCGGAAACACAACGGCGAACTCGAAACCGTCACGGCTTTCGGCGAAACGTCCGTGGAAGACGTGTACGCGTTCGCCCGCGTCATGCTCGGCAGCGTCGGGTATGCCGCGTTCATCGAGAGCAAGGAGGCGGATTTCTCGTACGCTTTCAAAGAGCACCGTTTCCGCGTGAACGCTTTCCATGACGTCAAAGGGCCGGGGTTGGCCATGCGCTATATCTCCACCCGCATCCCCACTCCCGAGGAACTCTCCATTCCGAAGCCGATGATGGAACTCCTCCATCGTGAAAAAGGACTCATTCTCGTAACCGGTCCGACGGGTTCCGGTAAATCGACGACGCTCGCGTCCATGATCGAGTACATCAATACGCACTTCAAGAAGCACATCATTACCATCGAGGATCCGATCGAATTCAATCTCGTTTCGAAAGATTGCCTCATCCACCAGCGCGAAGTCGGAACGCATACGCAGTCGTTCGCCCGTGCGATCAAATCCTCCCTCCGCGAAGACCCGGACGTCATCCTCGTCGGGGAAATGCGAGATCCCGAGACCATGCAAGCGGCCCTTACCCTCGCGGAAACCGGACACCTCGTCCTTTCGACCCTCCACACCAACGACACGGTCCAATCCGTCGACCGCATCATCGACGCGTTTCCTTCGAACCAGCAAAGCCAAATTCGCGTACAGCTCGCCATGGCCCTCACGGCCGTCGTGAGCCAAGCCCTTCTTCCGCGGAAGGACGGAACGGGACGCGTGGTTTGCCGCGAAGTCCTGATCAATAACGATGCCGTTCGATCCGTCGTTCTCCGCGGCCTGACCCACCAGCTCTACTCGATCATCGAGCTCGGCGCGCAAGAGGGGATGATCCTTATGGACCGCTACCTCGAAAACCTCTTCATGAAAGGGCATATTACGCGCGAAACGTTCGCGAGCCTCGTGCGCGACAAAGACCTCGTCGCCCAGCACCGATAATCTCTCCGAACATGTCAGAAAAAAAATCCCATACTCCCGAAAAACGGGAAATCGCGGAATCCGGCGGCATTCAAAAAGGGCTCGAAGGCCTGAAGGCGGGTATTTCCGTAGCTCCGGTATTCGCATTTCTCGAAACGTTCGACAGCTTCGCGAAGAAAAAGAAAAAGCTCCTCGTAGACGGCGAAGTGCTCTTTTCTCCGGGGGAAAGCCCGTATTTTTACATCGTCTCTTCCGGGGCGCTCAAGATTTTCCGCATCAATCCGTCCGGAGACAAGAAAGAAATCGGAAAAGCGTACGCCGGTTCCTTCTTGGGCGAGGGCGTTCTCGCCGGACGCGAAACGAAAGACGTGCAGGCCGAGGCGTGCGCCCCGAGCGCGGTGGTCATGCTGACGAAAGAAGATTTCGAATATCTCGAATCCCTTTCGCCCGAAACCCTCATGCTCTTCTACAAGCATCTCAACGACGCCACGAGCACGCGCCTGGGGGAGACCGGAAAGGAACTCGCCCTCCTCTACGAAACCAGTGAGAAGATCAATTCGTATAAGGAGCGCGGACAGCGTGGACTTTTGGACGCTATCGAACTTCTGAAAAAATCGCTCTCCCTCGACTACGTCATCGCGGTCGAGCAACATCCGGCCGTTCCGAACCTGCTCATCTACAAGTTCAATACCCGTTTCCCGTCGATTTGGCCCATCAATCAGAAGGTCGGTTCGGAAATTTCCGCAAGCGACGAAGGGGTTTCCGCCAAACAGGGCGAGATTCTCGGAACCGCCCCCGGCGATTCCGTATATCTCCTCCCGCTTCGTAACGGGGGTGAATTGCGCGGGTTTCTGGTACTCGGAAAAAAGCGTACCGAAGCGAAATTCTCCGACTACGAAATCCGCATCGCCGAGAATCTCGCCCCGCTTTTTTCTTCGATGATCGAAAACAACCAACGTCTCGCCGACGATAAGGCGAGGGCCATGATGAGCCCGTATTAGTTGCGGGGGAGGATTTCCTCCCTATAATGCCGTTTTCCCGAACCGATAGAATGGATATCCGCCAAACTGCGAAACGCATCGTGCTCGAAGTCCGAGTCGACCGCCTCAATGAAAAGGGGGTTTTCGTCGCGGAACAGATTCTCAACATCCTCCACGACACGGTCGAGACGAAAAAGGGGTGGTTCCATACGTCGTACTCGGCTCCGGTGTTTTCTTTCGAAGTCGTCCATACCCGGGGGGTCATCCGGTTCTTTTTTACGGCACCGGAAACCCATGCCGACCTTTTGGAAAACCAGATATACGCGCACTATCCGCAGGTCGAAATTTCCCGCGTCGGAGAATATTTGCCCGATACGGCGCCCTTCGTGGTCGAAGCGGCCCTCAAATCCGACTACGTCAAACCCGTAAAGATCTATTCCGACTTCAAGGAGCGTAGCGAAAAGGAAACCGTCGACCCGCTGTCCTCGATTACCGGCGCGCTCACGAAATCCGCCATCACCGACGTGACGGTTTTCCAGACGGTCTTCCGGTCGGCGCATGACGAAGAATGGAAGTCGCACAAAATCATCGCCGTACTTACGGGAAAATATCCCAAGTTCGTCAAGAAGCTCCTCCTCTCCCCGGTGTCGCCCCTCTTTAAGGCCGCCGCTTTCCCCTTCGTCCTTTTGGCGAAATTCGTCATGCTCGTCGTAAAAGGCGCGGACCATGGTGACGAAGCGCACGGCGACCACGGACACGACGACGATAAGAAAACCGCCCTCGAAGAGAAGATCAAGAGTTTCGGATACAAGACTTCCATCCGCATCGCCTCGTACGCCGAAAGCGAAATCATCGCCCGTGCGGCGCTCAAGGAAGCGGCGACCTCGCTTTCCATTTTCGCCCGTCCCGAATCCAACGCCTTCAAAGTGTCTTCGCCCGTCAGGGATGCCTCCGGCCACGTGCTTTCCCGGACGAATTCGGAGGGAATCGTGCTGAATTCCGCGGAACTCGCCGGACTCGTGCATCTGCCGAGCCTCTACGTAAAGACGCCGGGCATCAACTGGGTGACGACGAAGAAATTCGAGCCCCCGTCCAATCTTCCGCTCATCGAGACCAACGACGACGCGACCCCCGTCGGAACGACGAATTTCCGCGGAACGAGCATGCCGTTCGGCATCCTTCCCGGAGACCGCCGCCGCCACGTCTACGTCATCGGTAAGACGGGCATGGGAAAATCCACCCTGCTCGAGAACATGATCTACGACGATATCATGAAAGGGCGCGGCGTCGGCGTCATCGATCCGCACGGCGACCTCGCGGAGACCATCCTCGCTTCCATCCCGAAATCGCGCACGAACGACGTCATCCTCTTCGATCCGGGGGACTACAAGTTCCCGATCGCGTTCAACATGCTCGAACAGGTCGCGCCCGAACTCCGTCCGATCGTCGCTTCCGGCCTCGTTTCCATCTTTAAGAAGATTTTCGGCGACTCTTGGGGTCCGCGCCTCGAACACATCATGCGCAATACCGTCATGACGCTCCTCGAGATTCCGGACGTGACCATCATGTCGATTCCCTTGATGCTCACGATGAAATCGTACCGGCACAAAATCATCGGCAAACTCAAAGACCCCAATCTCGCCCGTTTTTGGCAGAACGAATTCGAGGCGATGGAAGGTCGCCAACAGGTCGAAGCGGCCGGACCGATCTTGAATAAGGTCGGACAATTCTTGTCGAGTTCGCTCATGCGCAACATCCTCGGACAACCAAAAAACCCCTTCTCGCTCCGCTGGGTGATGGACAATAAGAAGATATTCATCGTGAACCTTTCCAAGGGGCGTATCGGCGAAGACTCTTCCGCCCTTCTGGGCGCCATGATGGTTACCAAGTTCCAGATTGACGCGATGAGCCGTGCCGACATCCCCGAAAAGGACCGCACCGACTTCTACCTCTACGTCGACGAATTCCAGAATTTCGCGACCGATTCGTTCGCGACCATCCTTTCGGAAGCCCGGAAATACAAGCTCAATCTCGTCATGGCGAACCAGTACGTCGAACAGATGAGCGAAGTCGTCCGCGGCGCCGTGTTCGGAAACGTGGGAACGATGGTATCCTTTCAGGTCGGATATGCCGACGCGAAGGTCCTCTCCGAAATCATGGATGAGGAAGTCGTCATCCCCAACGACCTCCAAAACCTTCGGAAATACGATATCTACACCAAATTGCTCGTTGACGGAATGCCGTCCCCGGTGTTTTCGGCCACGACTTTCGCCCCCATCCGCGACCGGGTGGAAGTCACCGAACAGAAGCGCGACGTCATCCTCAAGGTCAGTCGTGAAAAATATTCGAAACCGGTAGAACTCGTCGAAAAGAAGATTCTCGAATTCAATACCAAGATCGTCGAGGACGAACGGAAACTCAAGAAATCCGAAGAGGAATACAAAGAGAAAATGAAGGAAGAGAAGAAAAAGAAGGCGATGGCGGAGAAATCGGCGCAGGGCGGTACGGGCGCGCCCCCGGGGAAGGAATCGGCGGGATAAACCGTTCTACGATATAAAAATCCCCTATCTTTCCAGTTCCCCTTCGTTTAACGGAAGACCACTACCGATGCGGCAGAAGGGTCGTATTTCGTACCGCTGTCGAAGGCACACCAAATCTTAACGCTCCCTGTTTGTAAATCTCTCGGATACATAACGGGTCCCCAGAAATTCGCATTCGTCGCATCGCCACTATTTGCAACGACCGCATAGTTCGCATCAGGCATCGCGGTCGTAAAGTTCACCGTGTAGTCGCCCGCGTTGTTTCGAACTACCGAGGCTACATTATGGCTTGCGCGGATCATGCAATTTGGGGAACATGAAGTGCCGTCGAAATTCACCCAAGCCTTTGCGGAACCATTATTTGCAGCCGTCGTCTTGGAATTCAGGTCGTCTAAATTGGAAACCATAATATTCCAAGCGTTTTTCGAAAGCGCATCGCCAGTATCTACGATTGAGAGCGACGTAAAAGCCGCATACCCGGCTGAAACGGCCATTATGGTAACGCAGAAGACGAGAGCCGAGAGCGCCGATCGGCGAATGGCAAGAAAATCTGTCTTTTCCATGCGAAACGTGGTTCGAAATCTAAGAGCTTCTCTAAAGTATACCGAATTGCGG
>JAUPLX010000133.1 GCA_030836665.1 Patescibacteria group bacterium | reverse complement strand
TGTGGAATAAGGAAAAGATCGACAAGATCGAGTACAACGGCCTCTATACCGTGTTGGCCGGTGCGGATTTCGGCAACTTCACCGAGCGCGACTACCTCGCGGGGGAACTGCTCTTCAATCCGGATTCGCGTTCGATGGCGGTAACCGCCCTCGTCAACGACGCCACCGACCGGAGCAAGGTGTTTTCGGTAACTCCGGCAGGGAAAATCGACCTCCCGTCCGGCGATTCCCTCGTCACTGCGGAAATATCCTCGGCGGCAGGGCGTACTTCGGTGGGATTCTACGACCCCTTCTACAAGGAATACGTCGCGAGGGCGTACCTCAACTTCGCGAACGGAGCGGAACGGGTAGCGTGCAAGAACGATGCCCAGACCGGAATCGACAATTGCGAGGTTCCCTCCGGAGCCGCGTTCAGCGTGCTCAAGGGATACGGCGACGCTACGGCGATATCGCAAAACGGGCTGGCCCTCGTGCTCCGCGGAGCGCGCGTTCTCGAAATCGACGCGAACGGAGCGGTATCGATGCTCCCGAACGTCCGCCTCGAAATCGACAAATCGAATACGAAGAACCTCTTCGCGGCGAAGGTCATCGCCGACAATAAGGAGATCGGGTATTTCGCAGCGAAACTCCGTGCTGACGCGGTCATCCTCGCCGGAGCCTCCGAAGACGCCCCCGCCGGATCGGCCGACGTTTCCGCGACGCTGAAGGACAATCCGGGGAAAGTCGTGGTCGAAGGGGTATCGAGCCGGTATTTCGCCATGCCGACCCATCTCGGCAATTCCTCCCGCGGAGCGAAGGGACTCGCCTTTTACTCGAGCCGCGAATCCGACGGAACCACGGCCGACCGGGAACTTATCGGAGGTTCGGAAAAAGTCGGTTTCGAAGAATACCGCGACAAGCAGGGGATCGGATGGGAAGGTCAGAATAAGACGATCCTCCAGTTCGCGGGAGGAAGTTCGGTCGGCGAAGCCACCCGGTTCAACATGAGCTTCTCGACCGTCAATCTCGGAGACCCCGTATTCCACGTCAAGAAGGCGACGAACGAGGGCGCGTACGACCGCACTATCGGAAAACAGATACTCGACGCTTCCGGCGACAAGATCGAGAGCTATAGGAAATTCGATTTCAACGGCGACCGTTACGACGATCTCGTCGCCTTCTTCGAAAGCGGAAAAATCCGCCTTTTCGCGAACATGAAGGGAACGCTCCGCGACATGGGCTACCTCGCCTACGTTTCGGATGCCGGAAAACTCCGGAAGGGCGTCGGCGATTTCTCCGGGGACGGGTATTCGGACATCGTCGTGGTCAGCAAAGACGGCCGAATCGTCCTTTTGGACAACCGCGAAGGGAAATTCACCCGCAAGGACGCGATCGTATTGGACGACAAGGACGGCGTCACGACGGTGCGGGGAAAGATCGTCCAACTCGAAACCTACGACATGGATCGCGACGGAAAGACCGATATCGTCATTTCCGACGAATCCGGCGAACTCAACGTCCTCTACGGAAAACTCCTGGACGGAGAAACCGTATTCACGAAAAAGATCCTCGACACCGATCTCGCGCTCCGGCTCTCGACCGCCATTCGCAACGACGGCGGAGCGGTCTATTTCGACGGACTCCCCCAATTGAAAAATCCCGCCGACCCCGATCAGGCGAAACATCTTGCGGAATCCCGCGCGCTCGCGGGCATGGGGGATACCGGAGGCATTCCGCCGGAAGTGCAGAAGGCCTCGATCGATTCGAAGGTCTACTACGTCCACGCCTACTCCGTACCGGTAACATATACCGGAGCGGCGCTCGAAGCGCAATTGCAAAGCCGTCTGGCGGGCGCGGCCGGAAACGATCCCGAAGATCCGTTCTCGCCGAATACCGCCCTCCAAAACGACGTCCTCGCCGAAATGGACAAAGCGGCCGGGGCGAGCGCGGAAGGAAGTTTTACGAAAGCCGGAACGTACGAAGAAACCAAGTACAAGACCTTCATCCGAAGCCAATTCGCCGAAGACCGCGACGTTCGCGTCATCAAATCCATGCGCGACGTGAACTCCGATCCCCTCAAGAGCGAAGATCCGGTCGAAATTACCATAACGCTCGGAAATTCCGGTTCGACCGTACTGAAAAACGTAGCGTACCTCGAATCGTTCGATCGAGCGATCTTCACCGAAACCGACACTCCGAGCTATACCGTCCAGACTCCGGCCATCTATAAAACCGGGGCTCTTTCGGTCCTTACCGCGGGAACCTACGATTACCTTTTCGACGGCTTCGAACTGCGTCCCGGCGAAACCGCGACGATCAAATATTCGCTCAAGACCCGGGCGGTGAGCTTTGGAAAATTCATCGTCGGAAGACTCGAAACCGATGACGTATACGGGGACGTGGCGATGAAAGCGAACAATATCTGCGGAGAGGCGATGACTCTCTGGAAGAGCGTCCGCCCGGGTCCTCGCGACTACACGAAGATTACCCGAACCTTCACGAAAGACCAGGGAGACGCCGGAGGGCTCGCTGGAAAATTCATCGACTCCAACGCCAACGGACAACCCGACTACATCGACGTTCTCGCAAGCGAAACCCAAGAATATACCACCGCCGGCGGACCCCTCTACGACGCCTCGAAATTCGGTCTCCTCCTGTTCCGCGAAGTCGTGGATACGGTGAACGGGACGGTCAACTCGGGCAACGTCGAAATCGCGAGGCTCGTAGCGAACGGCGAGCGCGGAAACCTCCAACGGTCTTCCGAGCCGGGAGACGGAGACGCGACGGTCGCGGTATCGCCTTCGGCAGTGAACGCCAGTTATAATGAAGATACGAAAGTTCTCTCGGCCGGAGTTCTCGCGCATTCAGGCTCCGTCTCCGCGCCCGAATGCGGAAGTTCCGGATACCGGACCGTAAAGGCTCCGGAAGTCGTCGGATGGAAACAGGTCGCGAACGCTCCGAACGGACAGCTCGACATCTTCTTCTCGGCGGGTACCCATTCCAAAGACGGCGGAAGAACGACCGAATCTTGCAGAATGTCCTTCTCGTCTTCGTCCAACCCCAAATGGGGAAC
>JAUPLX010000014.1 GCA_030836665.1 Patescibacteria group bacterium | reverse complement strand
GGAATACGCGTAGAAGAATCCTTTCATCGTTACGGGGAATTACGGGGTCCGGCGGGGAGATTCCGCCACGTCGGAGAGGTCGTAGTGAAAAAGCGAGCCTGAGAAATCTTCCACGATCATGGCGTTTCCGGAAAAAGCGATTCGGGTCGTGATCCTCTCGTGATGCTGCACGTATGCTGACATTTTCCGAATCTTCGGACGATAGAAGTATACCCGCATATCGTTGGAACCGAAAACGACGTGCGAGTCACGAAAAAACGAAGGTTGGGAAAAGATTCTTCCGCCAGTGCGGAATGAAAAAAGGATTTCCCCCGTTTTCGCATCCAAATGTCGAAAAATACCGTCGGCACCTCAGAAGAATACCGAACCGTCGCGATAGGCGGGCGTCGAATACACGATATGCGGTGTCCGAATCTTCCAGCGTTCCGAACCGTCCTTCGCGGATACGCAGTAAAAATTTCCGTCGAATGCCCCAAAACACACCGAATCCGTTTCCGGAACGAAACAAAATCCCGCCTTAATGGGAGCGGAAAAGGATTTCTTCCAAAGTTCGAACCCATCGGAGCCCCGAAGGCAAAAAAGTTCTCCACCGTTCGTTCCGCAGATGACGCGATCGGAATCCAAGAGGAATATGGGAGAAGAGTGCACGAAGTCGGGAACGGGCACGTTCCATTCCGGCTCTCCATTGCGGTTCGTTCGTATGATCGATCCGGCCATTTTTCAAAAATGCTCCAGTCCGATGAAAAACGCGCCGTCGCGGGGGTCGTACGCGGGAGTCGAGCCGATCCAATCGGCAACCGAAGTGCGAAACCGTATTTTTCCATCCGTTTTCCCCAATGCGTACAATGCGCCGTCGTACGCCCCAAAAACGATGGAATCGGGCGTTTCGACGACGGATGAAAGGATGTTTTTTTCCGCAGGAGTTGCCGGCATGGCAAACTTCCAGAATTCTTCCCCAGTAGTGACGTCTACGGAACGCACTTCCCCGTGTTCGCCGGCAAAAAACGCCTTTCCGTCGGAAACGGCGGGCGAAGATTTCGGGACTACGAGGGTTTTGTGGAAAAATTTCGATTCGAAGAGCGTCTTCCTCTTCGGAAAAAGGACAGTCGGAACATCTTCGTTCTTCCGACCGACCACGAGACCGAGATCAGACGGATCCAAAAGGTAGGAGAGTTCGATCCCTTCTCAGAATTGTGCGAATTTCTTCAGAAAATCGGGATTTAAGAAAGAAAACACGCAAAATATCCGAGCGACCCGTATGCCTGCGGCACGAAGAATTTCCAAAGCCCGCAAAAGCGAATCGCCGGAATTCACGAGGTCGTCAACGAGTATGGCCGACACCCCCTTCAGTGGTACTCCTTCGATAATGTTCGCGAGTCCGTCCTTTTTACGGGATTTACGAACGATCAATGCGGAAACGTCTTTCGATCGAAGCGCTCCGGAAAGAAGAATCCCTCATGAAAGGGGGACGGATCAAAGTTCGACGGTCGCTATTTGGAATTCGGGAACGTCGCCGTAGATATCCCAAAAGATTTCGGACAATAGGGTAATTCCTTTGGAATCCAAGAAGGTCCGCCGGAAGTCGAGAATCCAATCGGATTCCTTTCTTCGGGGCGTTACCGAGTCGGATTTGTCATAAAAGACTTCCCGGGCGCCCCTGATGACGGACTTCTCGGAAACGAGCGAAACGAGCTCCCTGAAGCGTTCGGAGCTTAGGCGAATTTTCCGAATCATACCGCTATCGGAAATTAAAGAATTCCTTTTCGCTTAAGAAACCTTCTCCGAGCGTCGGACTGATATCTTCGACGACGAACCATTCGTCCCGCTCGTATACGCGGTCATGACTGAAGCGGTACGGAATTTTGCCGATTTTTCCAGTATCCGGATCCAATAAGGCCATACCGACGTTATTGATTCCGATGAACAATTCGTCCGTCGCGTCCGAATCGACGTTCGTTCCGACGATCGTATGGATGGAAGTGAGGTCCTGGGACCGGAGGGAACTGCGTTTCTTCAGGTATTCCTCGGACAATCCGCCGCTCAAATCATATTTTCTTACGATTTCGAAATCCTCGGAATTCGGCTTTTCCCCAATGAAATACAGAATGCCGTTATCGCAACCGATCTGGAAAGTCGGACGGTCCATTACCCGCGAGGCATTGATCCCCTTGCACTCCTTGTGTCCGTCGAGAGTGAGGGCGACGTGCTTTTCCATCTTCCCGTTCTTATAAGAATGGCGGACTATCCGTATCGGAACGAGCGACTGCCCATTCGCTCAGAGCATGCCTTCGTAGAGGGTCACGATCGATGGGGTTCCGGCAGCTCCAACGAACTTCCCGAGCCTGCGGACGAAAGCGGGGCGTTCGAGTCCGACGTCTTCCAATTGGATATCCTCGAACGATTTCGGGAACGTGGCACGGTATACGGTGCCTTCTTCGTAGGTCTCCGCTGAACCGCCTCAGAAATACGGGGTCGTAGACGAATAGTAGATTTCATCATCCCCATCCCCGTCCAAATCCGCGAATTGTAAAAAATGAAGGAGCGTGGCCCTCTTTCCTTGAATGCCGGTATACGGAACGTGGTAAATATGCTCCTCTCCGGTCTCCATTACCCGAAGGTAGAGATAGCCTTGTCCGTGAGTGATGGTGGCGAAAACGGTTTTTCCGCGAACTTTTCCCGTACCGCAATCACGAAAGCGCGCGTCCGAACTGTCCATGAGAAGCCTTTTTTCACCGGCGTCGTTAACTTGGAATATCTTCGCGGATGCGGTGGAATCGATGCCGTTCCTTCCTCATGCCACGAGTTTCGAATCCTCGTAAGAACATATCTTTCTCGGAACGAAATCATTGCCAAGCCCAAAATCAATGAATTTACGGTCACGAATGAAAGCGTCGTCGAAGCCGCCCGTTCCGGCCTCCGAAAAATCCGAAAGCGAGAACCGGTACAATCCGCTATCGACGGTTCCGTAAAGAGCTTTAAGAATCGTCACGTAGAAGTACGGACCCCCGGAAGGTTCGCGAAACTTGGCCGAATAGGCGGCCACGGAAAGGAGGAGAACGACGGCAAGCGCTCCCGCGATGATGATACGGCGCGATGGTTTCATAAGGATGGGGATTCGCGCTATCCGCCGAGCTGTTTAATTTTTTCTTCCAAATCCCACCAAATCGCGAATCCGTCAATCATGAAGGGGCGGACCATGAGGTTGTCCTTCATGGCTTTCGCCCCCTTCTTATAGGACTCGAGGGCTTCTTTCTTCTTTCCGAGGGATTCTTCGTGGCGAGCCTTCCCCATATAGAAATATCCTTCACGGATTCCTACCGCTTGCATTTCGACGTTATAGAACGGAGCGGGACCTCCGGAACCGAGTTTCAGTTTGTGCGCCTCGTCGAAGAACGTCCCTCCTTTTTCGTAATCCCCCTTGAGAGCGTAGAGATTGGCAAGGGTAAAATACAATTGGATGGTTCCGATCCATTTGGTATAGAGGGGCGTTTTCTTGTATTCCTCGGCATACGCCTCGAATACGGAAATTTCCGTATCGATATTCTTTACGAATTCGCCCTTGGGAGTATTTCGATAGTGTTCGAAAATTCTCGACCCCTTCAAAAGGAGCTGGCGTTCGTCTTCCGTCAATTGGTTCCAACCCGGCCATTTGAGAAAAAAATTCGCCTGGCCGCTGAGAATCGCCTTTGAATCGGACGGATCCATCTTTCCTTGGACATATCGCAGAAAATTCGCCGTGATATTGAACTGACGGGACGTTTCGGGCTGCTGCCGGTTCAATATCGCATCAGCCACTTTCACTACGAACGGCCGATCTTTTCTGAACATCTCGCGAAGCACGATGAAGAGCGTCTCCTGCGAGACGATGGGGAGGGCTTGGAGTTTGACGGGATCGAGGGGGGCCTTATTCTTGTAAGCGTCGTAAATATACCCCTCGAGAGTAATGCGCGGATCAAGCGCCAAAGCGCTCATATCGAACGATTCCTTCATGAGGATCGTCTCAGGAATCGACGAACCCGAATTCCGAAGTTTCAGGAGCGAAACGGAAAGCGTAGCGAGGTCGTTCACGTCGGAAGAAATCGGGAACGTATCCAGCGTTTTCTTATCGAAAGTCTTCTCATCGAAGGCAGCAGGATTGTTTACGATGCCGGAAAGGTATTCGGAAACGGGCGTAATCGCCTTTTTATCCTTTTCGCTTTCTTCGGATAGCGACGTTTTTTTAATTGGTTCGTTTTCCTTTCCCCCTTGGGATAAGACGCCTTCGGAGGTATTCATTCAGGGGAATTCGCCCGATTTTCGGGACAACACGAAGAACGCGCCGGCAAGAAGTACGGCAAC
Source organism: Patescibacteria group bacterium (assembly GCA_030836665.1). GTDB lineage: Bacteria > Patescibacteriota > Gracilibacteria > BD1-5 > UBA2023 > JANJWP01. The sequence goes on along the minus strand of JAUPLX010000014.1, from coordinate 5,655 downwards.
GGAAACTCCAACGATAATCATTTTTTTGCGGGGCATATTATATATGCTTAAGAAAACCAAAAAGGACGCCCAAATGGAAACGAACGGAACGGCCAGGGGTCGTATCGTCCGCTCAACCGGATGATACGTACTATTCCCCCATGTCAAAAAGAGGGATGAAAAATCCCTCTTCTTTAGCCCCCGTCGCCGCTTCCGCTTCCGCTATCTCCGCTCGATGCGTGGTTTCCGTGGGAAGAGTGAACGCCCTGTCAGCTATCGTTGGAAATAGTGCTCGAATGTCCTTCGGCGCTTGGAATGATATAATCCAAAACGTCGTGCCCGAGAGCGTCTTTCTCAGAAAAGGCGAGTCCGACGAGCGCTCCGAACGCGCCGATTCCCAATACCTTTTTTCCGGAAATGACGGAGTCTTCGCTCGTAAGCATTTTTCCCAATTGACTCGACACTCGGGGGAATTTTCCTTTGCCCTGCATAGGAAGCGTGGATTAATAATATTTCCCGGGAAGGATAGCACTCTGTATCGTCATGTCAACCAAAAAAAGCCCTCCGAATACACGGAGGGCTGGGAAAATTCCTACTTCTGGCGATCCGTCCGACTCGCTATGAGCGTAATGATGCCGGAAGCGAGAACCGTGAAGAGCGAACCCGCGATAATCAGCCCGGTAATCTTGTTCAGATTCCCGTATGCGAATATCGGCAGACCGACGAGCATGGACGTGAGTATTCCGTAGAACACGCCCTTCTCGTTCACCTCGCGCTTCAGGAGGGTAATGACCGTCGGGAGGAGCGTCGAAGCCCGGAGCGTTCCATAGAACAGGAACAGGTAGAGGATGGTAAGCCCCGGGATGTTCGCTATGGCAATGCCTCCGACGACGAGAACGGCCATGGCGATACGCGAGTACCGCATAACGTTCGGGTCGTCCTTCCATTCGGCCGTAGAGCCGTTTTTCCGTTCGTGGAGGTCGTGTCCGGCAAGACTCGAAATCGAAGACAGATTGGAGTCGAGCGTGGATACGAGCCCCGAGAGGAGCAAATACACGAACGGGATGGCTACCCAGCCCGGCAGGAGTTTCAATATGACTTCGAGATTCACCTGCGAAGCGTTTCCGGGAACGAACCCCATGCCCGCAGCGAGGAACCCGAGCATCGCGATGGAAAGCGGGACGATTCCGAAGAAAAACGCTCCGAGAACGAAAGCCCCTTTGACCGAGCCTTTCTTGATGGCGAACGAACGTTGCCAGAAGCTTTGGTCGCCGAACGGTCCGGACAAGAGTCCGATGGTTACGGGAATTCCGAACGTCAGGAACACGTTCCAGCCGTCACCGGAGAAAAGATCGGTGAACGTTCCCGTTTTTCCGGAAAAGCCCTTCGCCACGACTTCCCAGCCGCCGCCTTCGGAAACCGCCCACGGAATGATAAGGGCGCCGACGCCGAAAATGACGAGCATCTGGAAGAAATCGCTCACCACGCTGCCCTTCAGGCCCGAATACATGGTGTATCCGACCGGAATGGCTGCGAGCATTACGGTTACCCAAAAATACGGGAGCCCCGAAATCGTGGCGATGATCTTCCCTCCGGCGAGGAGCTGCACGGCGAACGAGCAAGTGGCGAGTCCGGCAAGAGCGAGCAGGTAGAGATTTTGTACCCGCCTCGAATACCGTTCGCGCATGTAGCCCGAGAGCGTGAACCCCTGGGGGAAGAGGTCCCGGATTCTCGCTGCGAAAAACGAGAAGAGGATAAGGCAGAATACGTTCGGGACGAGGAACCAGAAGAGGCCCACCCATCCTTGAGTAAACGCTTTTTCCGCCGACACGAAAAGTGCCGGAGCCCAAATCCAGGTCGCCGCGATGGAAAGGGCGGCCGGAACCATGGGCACTTCGCGGTTCGCGACGAGAAACTGGTTCTTCGACGAACTTCCGCGGTATTTGGAAAAGAACCATACCACGGCCGTTACGACCGCGGCATATCCGAGAAGGAGCCATACCCCTCCCATTGGAGAAAAAAGTTGTGTATTCATTTGCGTCCCCTTCCGAAGAGAAGAATTGAGAGTATTCCACTTATACGCGTAAAAAATCGAACGTCAAAATAATATGTGGTGGGATTCGGAACGCACGGAGAAAGAAAAGCGGCCGGAGGCGGCCCATCGCGATTTGGAAAATTTCCGCATGTTCGGTATCATCCCCCCATGGAAAACGGTTTTCTCTGCATTCTGAAAAACGCCGCGTCGGAAGATGCGTCGACTATGGAAAGCTTCCGTAGCCGATTCGCCGAAATGCGCACCTACGACAAAGGGGGGGCGCGGATCGTTTGGTTCGGGGATTCGCCCCCCCTCCCCTATTTCATGGGCTCTTCCATTTTCGTGGGCGGCGACCGAGAATACCCGACCTCGGAGATCTTTCTCGATCCGACGGGTATGACCGTAACGGTACGGACTGACGCGCTCGGATTCCAAAGTCCGTGCATCGGAAGGTTCGAAGGGACGTTGTTCGTATCGAATTCCGCCACCACGATTGCCGAAGCGGCCCGCCATTTCTCAATTCCGCTCCGGCTGGACGGCGAGGCGATTCGGACGGAGGTATCCTATAAGATTACTCCGATAGGAAAAACGATCGTTTCCGGCATATCCGAGGCGGAGGGCGGAACGGATGCCGTTTACGGATTCTCGGAAAACGGACCGGAGCCGCTCCGGAAAAATCGGGTTCGAAGAATTAATTTTTCAAAAACCGATTCCGTTGAAGAGGATTGCCATGGGGCGTATCTGCGCGAATTCGAGAATTCGATCGAACGGATCGTCGAATCGACCGAAGGTGAGAAAATCGGCGTACTTTTCAGCGGAGGATTCGATTCCAGCGTTACGCTTAACGCGCTGCTGCGCCATGGCAAACATCGGCGGGGCGGAATAGTGCCCATCACGGTAACCTGAGCGCATAAGCCCCTTCCGGACGAGGAATTTTCAAAGATGGTGGCGAAAGAATTGAACGTGGAACGCCATATCATCCCGCTTCTTACCGAGGATTTCGATCTTCTTCCGGATTGCCTGCGGGATATCGGTGACCCTACGGATGCGGGATGATTCGGAATCCTTTTGAAAAAAGCCTTCCGGGAAGCGAAAGGAATGTGAATACGGACGGTCGTTTCCGGGTCGGGAACGGACGCTCCCATCGGTGCGACGCGCGGAGTGATGTCCGCTTTTTGGTACCTGTGCTTTTGACCGAACGCACAAGAAAAAAGCCTCATCGAGAAGAAATCGTTTTCCGATACCGGAGGCGAACTGTCGAGGCGACTCTCCGAAATACCGAAGAATCCGGAAAGGTTCCTCGCGAGAATGGAGGACCTTACCTTCCAATTGAATTCGGGAATCGTGGACGTGCCGAAGGGCCGCTACCTTCCTGATTGGATATCGGATTCGTACGACCCCCTGTCGCCCCCCTGTCTCCATGACCTGCTCACCCTGTTCGATCTCGTAGGTTTTTCGCATAGGTCCGCTACGCTCTATTCGAAAATCGCGTGATCCGAAGGGATTCGCCACGTTTCCCCTTTCGGTTCAAAAGTTCTGAGGGAAATGCTGTATTCCTTTCCGACGAGGTATAAATTCGATCCGTCACGCTACGCGACCACCGAATGGGACAATCAGTTTTTTTATAAAAATGCCCTCCGGAGTCTCGCGCCCACGGCTTCGTCCGGAAGAAAAAAGATCGTAGGATCTCTCGCCGACCACCGGATGTGGCTTCTCTCGGAAAGGAACGTGGAAAATATCGGGTCCATCCTTTCGGATTTCGAAAAAAGGAACGTGCTTCCTACGGAAGCCGTCAGAAAACTGGCGGAAGAATACGCGGACCCCTTCAAACGAACGTTCTTCTTCTGATACGATTCGAAAACCCACCATTCCCATTTGCTTTGGAAAATCGTCACTACCGAACAGGCTCTCCGGATTCTTATTCCGTAGGGACGGGGATTACCAAGGCATTATCGGACCGGCACGGTCGGAGGTGAGGCTCGCTTCGAGCGTCGGGAGCTTCTTTCCGATTTTTTCAAAGCGCATCATGAAACGGATGAATCCGTGAAGATAGTTCCCCACGACCATTTCTTCCCCGTCGTCACTCGGCTCGTTCGGAAACATCTCCCGAAGTTTCTCCGGAGACGGGATCGGTTGGTATATGTCGATGGATCCGACGATAGGCTCGGGATGCATGATCCCTTCTCTGGACGCGAAACCGAAGTTCGCCATGGCCATTTTGATTCCCACGGGGGTTATCCTCGTGCCCACCCCTACGAGCGAAGCGGTGTCGTTTGCCAAATTTATCCTCTGTGCCGGAAGAATCTGTATGAGCGGCAAGCGCAAGAAGCCCTTCGGAAGATTCGGATACAACGATTCGATAACCACGTATTTATCGGAAATCGCACATGCCTTGCCTAAAAGTCCGTAACAATCGACGAAGGCGTATATGACGCCGAAAAGGCATACGATATCGAACCGTCTTTCGTTTTTTTCAAGAAATTCCGTAATGCCGGAGTGGACGATTTCCGCTTTTTCGCCATGGTGGGCCAAAAGTCTCCGGGAGCGTTCGACGTATTCGATCTGGGTTTCGATTCCCGTGTAGGATTTGGCTCCGTAAAAGAGGCTCCATTGCCCCGTAGCCCCCATGCAGGAACCTAAATCGAGAACGCTTTTCCCCTTCACGAGATCGGGCGGAAGGAGTACCGCGTGTTTCTTTTCCAAGGTTTCACGAGTCACCGGACTCAGCTCCCTTCCCCTCCGATTGTCTTCTTCATAAAATCAGGGGTGCTCCTCGTAGGGGGAATTCTTGTTTTCGATCATAAGGACGGGGGTGGTTTATTTTATTGCGAAAAACGTGACGAACGCCGGGGCGGCATTGATGATCTCGATGGAGCGGAATCCTGCGGAACGGAGATTTTCAAGATACCATTCGACCGGATACGGAACGAGGACTCAGCGAATCGCTTCGTCTTTCTGTCGAATTTCTTCATCGGAAACGCCGCTTCGTCTCTTGAAATCATGATACATGGAGACGGTAAAATCGCTTGGGAGCATTTTATCCGAGAGAATGAAACATCCTCATGGCTTCAGTCCGGCATATATGTCGCGAAGGTACTGATCGCGCCCTTCGAGAATGAAATGGAGGGTCCAATTGGCCATCACCATATCGAAGGGAGCGTACTCGGAAGGAAACGCGGACGAACGTATGATCGTGGCGTCAGGGAAAGATTTCGAAATCATATCCTCCGACGTCTCGACGCCGAAAACGTTCGAAAAACCAACGTCCCTCATCCGTTTGAGAGTATGTCAGACGGCACTCCCGACGTCGAGGATTTTCGCATCCGAAGGAAGGCGCCTTCGGGCTACGTCAACGCACAGTTCGATAACTTTCTCATAATCGGGAATGTGCTTTTTCGCATGTTCGTAGAAGGTTTCGGCTACCGATCCGTCGAATTTCCACTGCCCTTTTGTCATATTTCAATATCGTTACGAATGCGTTTTTCAAATTAACGGAGAATGATTTCGATGCCGGGAAGTTTTTCCATCGAACGCTTCACGTAATTTCTCGCCCTTGCCACGTTCGCTTGGGAAAAAGTGGAGCTCCCCGTAATGACGGGGACGTTATGGACGTCGCTCCTTTGAAACTCAATTCCGTACTC
>JAUPLX010000132.1 GCA_030836665.1 Patescibacteria group bacterium | reverse complement strand
TTCGCGGACTCCGAGGTCTTCCGCGTCGCCTTTGGGAATTCCCCAAAATACGACCGCATTAGGCAGTTCCTTCCGAATCGCCGGGAAATTTCTCGCGAAATCGGGGTCGTGGAAAAATACCGCCGCTCATTCGGCGACCGCCGAACTGACGGAATCGGGCGCGTCCGAAAGGCGTTCCCCGGCAGTACGGTCCGGAAAAACGAACGTCGGTACCGGGACGGGCGTTCCACCAAGCGGAGGGAGGACGGATATGGCGTCGATTTCGCCGTCGAAGAAACTTACGATTACGCGCTCCCGGGAAGTTCGGACGGTGACGCTGTCGCCGTCGCGGCGGTACGTCCAAGGGTCGGCGGAGTATTCTTGGAATGCGTAGAGGAAGCCGAGGAGTTTCGATACGAAGGCCATTTCCCCGAGCCTGTCGCCGACCGATACCCGTAGGATTTTCTTATTCAGGAAATACGGGGAATAGCGCTTAGCGTCGAAAATCCCGTAGGTCGAAACGAATTCTCCGGAAGCCGCGCACGCGAAATCGAAGAGGTCCGCGTCATCGGAGAGGAAGGAGGGCGCCCCGGATGGAAAATACGCGGTTCGCGCGATTTCTGAAGCCGACATGCCGAGCTCCGCGTTCGAAAACCCTGTCGGATCCTCCGGCTTTTTAGGGAGAATGCCGTCGGATTCCGACAGGGTTTTCGAACCCACCGGAAGTTCCGAGGCTTTGGCATGAGCGCGAACCGCGTATTTTCCATCCGGGGCGCCCATCGCTTTAAGGCCCCGTACGTAAGCGCGGGTTTCGGCGAAGTGCCGGGCGGCGGATTGATCGTCGAACACGTGGAGGATTTTCTTCCCGTCCGCATATTTCCCGTCGACGAAAAAGGACCGGGAGAACGCGTTCCCCGATCCCGAAAAGCTTTTTCCTTCCGAAACCGTTTCCAATTTAGATTTTCATAATGTCGGCCTCCTTCTTAGCGAGGAGGTCGTCGATCTTCTTCGATTCGGCGTCTACGGCCTTCTGAAGCTCCTTTTCCTGTTGGGAAACGAGGTCTTCCGAAACGTCGTCCCCCTGATTTTTGATCTTCTTGAGGTAGTCGGCGCGAATGTTACGCACCGCGATCTTTCCTTCGTCGGCGAGCTTTTTCGCGATCTTCGCGAGGTCGCGGCGGCGTTCTTCGGTGAGCGTCGGAATTTTGATAAGGATGGTTTCCCCGTTGTTTTGCGGATTGAGGCCGAGATTCGCGTCGGTAATGGCGCGGTCGATATCCTTGATGAGCGAGCGGTCGTAGGGCTGGATGGAAAGGGTCTGCGCGTCCATAACCCCAATCGACGCGACGTTACGCAGAGGACCAAGGCTGCCGTATGCCAATACCATGATTCCTTCTACGATGGCGGGGTTGGCACGCCCTACTTGGAGGCGGTTGAATTCGTTATGGAGGTGTTCTTCCGCTTTTTGGAGGTCGTGGGAAAGATTTGCGAGCATAATCGGGAGGAGGAGTAAAATCGGGAAGGATTATATACGGGATGCCGCTCCCCGGCAAAAAATTTTTGACTTCCCCGTGCGCGCCCGTAATATTCGGCAAACGTCCGTTTTATCCCTTCCGCATCCGGTTTTATGAAGGCCATGTCCCTCACCCTCGCCGCCGCGCTCGCTTTCGCTTCCATTTCCCAGGCATTCGCGTTGCCGGGCGACTATAAGGAAATCGAATGTTCCACCCAGGCTTTCTTTACCGCGAATAACTGCAACCAGTGTTTCGAAGGCGGAAAAGTGGCCGTAGGACAAAAGATCACCGGCCTCTACGATACTTGGACCAATAAGAACGCTACCGAACAAATCGCCTACAAGGACGAGCAGGTATATCCGGAAATGGTGAATCTCGGAGGCGAAGGCGTTTCTTGGAAGAACACTCCTTCCGACCCCGCGACCTTCTGGAAGTACGGTACCGAAGTGCTCTGGGTGGATTCCCTCACCGGAACCGGAAAGCAGGAATTCGTTCTCGACCCTTCCAAGACCGTCACCTTCATGGAGGCCGACCTCGGAGCGAACGTTTCCCTTGAGAAATCGGACAAGACCGCCGGCGAATACGTCGGACTCATGAAGTTCCCCGTAGCTTTCCACGACGTTAACGACGCCGGAAAGGACGGTCCGGTACAGACCCACTACGAATGCGTGGCATTCGCATCCGATGCCGTTGCCGCTCCTGCCGCTCCGAAGCCGGCTCCGGTACCGCCGAAGGCGACCGCCGTTAAAACCGGCCCGGAATCCTTTCTCTTCGTCGCTCTCGCGCTCCTCCTCTCGCTCTCCCTCGTGGCATTCCGCCGCAAGAAGGCGTAGTAAGTTTCCCCGTCTCTTCTATCCGAACCGGTCCGCAAGGGCCGGTTTTCGGTTTTTTGCGCCGTCTTGGAGAATATGGTAACATCGTATGGAAAAGGAAAATATCCATTACGAACCGATTATGGCCGACAAGGCAACCACTGCGGACAAGACTTCCGCCACCCCCCTTTCCGAAGGAGCGGCTCTTCGCGAACGTCTCGAAAAAGGAGAACTCCGTTTGGAGGATCTTCAGAAGCTCAACGCGGAAAGGACCGCCGCACTCAAGGCGGAGCTTATCGAGGGACTTACCGCCATCCGCGAGCGTGAGCGTTCCGGAACGCCTCTGACCGCCGAAGAAAAAGCCCGGAAGGAGTCTTTGATTTCCTCCGCCATCCGCCTCCGCGATTCGCTCGTTTGGTATGCGGAAGCCCGCTCGGTCGTATTCGAACAGACCGGACAGAGTCTCGACGTCCATCTTCAGAACGTGGAGAAGTCTTTCCGCATCCTTGAAGAGAGCCGCAAAGATGCCAAAGGCCTTTCCGCCGTCGTCGAAGAAGGGAAGGGGCGTAAGTTCGAAACCCGCGGGGAAGACCTCGGGCAGAAAGAACTCAATCTCGCTTCGTTCACCAAAGTACTCGAAGGAAGGAGTAGCGAAACCATCTCCACTTTGGCGGAACGGTTGAAAAAAGCCCAATCCGAAGGTTCCCAGAAGGCCTTCGAAATTATCAAGAACGAACTCGGATACAAATTCAATTCGTGGATTCTCGTAAACGACGAAGCGAAAGAATTCGTCCGCGCGGTCGAACGGGTGGCTTCTTACTCGAAGGCCGGTCCGTCGAAAATGCTCGAATTCCTCGTAGACGAGGACTGGAGCGGTCATGTCCTAGCGGCCAAAGATTCGCGAGAAGGACAGATATACCACGTACTCTCCGACCCTTCCCGCGATTCCGGCGGATTCTCGGGCGAAGCGAAGATCGCCAAAGTCATCGAACGCGTCACCGGCAAGCCGGTTTCCGGATTCGATGCCGATCCGATCGGGTATAAAAGCCTCTTCCTCCGCGAACTCAACCTCCGCCTCTCCTACGGAATCCCCCTTTCCACCATCGCGAAGGGAAAAATTGCGGATTACCGAAAGGAGCAACGCCAAGTATACGAGAACGTCGCGAAAAACCTTTCGCCCGAAGAACGCAAAAAGATCGACGATGCCATCGAAAATCATCCGAAGCTCAAGGAAATCGTCGCTTCCCTCGATCCGGAAAGCCGCGAAACCCTCTTCGACCGCATCCGTCTCGCCGCGGTCGGTATTTCGCTCGGAAGCAATACCGTCATCGGTGCCGCTTTCGACATTTCCAAAGCTACGAACGGAATTATCGACGGCTTCGTCGTCGGGCTCCTCAATGGGCAACCGATGTTCGGTATCTCGAAGACCATCGCCCGCGCGAAGGACGGCAGTTGGACGGTTGACGCGACGCTTGGGTTTTCGTCCAAATTGGGCCTAGCTCCGGGTATTCGCGTATCGAGCGATACGATGGAAAACGACAAGGGAACCGCCGGAATCCGCCGCATGGTAAACGCTCAGGCGAACATGTTCGACGCGGTCGGCGAAGATCTCGTATCCGGCAGTGCCAAGATTTCCGAAAAAACCGTCGAAACCGTCACCAAGGGCCTTGCCGATCCGAAGGAAAAAGAAGCCGTCATCGCGAAATTGGAAGAAATGCGCGCGACCCTCGAACGTTTCATGAACGATCTCGGAGCCAAGGATCCGGAAGACCGAAAAGCCCTTCTTGCCGGAATGCGCCACGCGTACCTTTCGCAGGTCGAACTCACGGCCAATACGCTCAAAACGAACGACGGAACGACCTTCGTCGGCCTCGCGCCCGATCTCCTCGGACTCCTGCGCATTACGAGCGGAGCCGTAGGAATCCTTCTCTTCGTCCTCGGATCGCTCAAGTTCGAACGCTTCGCCGGAGTCAAGCATAAGGAGTCGAAATCGGCTTCCCACCAATTCGCCGAAGCCGTTACCGGAAAACAGAAACTCGAAGCTGCCGGAGAACGCATCGACAATTTCCGCAGCATCGATCCGGAAGCTCCGGATTTCGTCGTACTGCGCGTTCCGATGGATCCGAAAGACGTCGACCGCATCGTGGGTTCCGCCCCCATCCAGGTGGAAAAAGGAAAGGATTGCCTCTACGTCTCCGGCGACATGTCGGTCATTTCGAAGATGACGTATTTGAACTTCTCGTCCAACGAATCGGTTTCGCGGGTCCTCTATTTCGGCGAACCCCGTGAAGAGAACGGACGCATTACGTATTTCGAACCGGCGGAAAAAATCACCCGCTCGATTACGCGCATTCCTTCCGCTGGACGGAATGCGGACAAATCCGCCTCGAATTCGGCCGAAAACGGCATCGCGACGAAAAACGAGTTCGCTCCCGAGGTGCGCGACGCCCTTGCCAAAATCGGCAACCGCATTTCCCGCCGCACGATTATGGGTTCGGCAACCGCCCGCGAACTCCAATCGAGTATTTACGCGCTTCTTAATGGCAAGGGAAACCTCGATAAGACCTACGCTTCCGCTGCGAAACTTTTGAAATCCAAAGGGATAGCCCTTCCTGCCGGATTGGACGTTTCCGCGAAACTTGCCGTCCTCGAACGCGTGTACGGAGCCTTCATGAAGGACGTATACCTCGAAGGAAAGCCGGCTACTGCCGAAACCTACGAAAAATCGAAGGCCGCCCTTCGTAAGAGGCTCGTCGGATCCGGACTCTCGTCGTTCGTCGATTCCGTCGACAAGGCACCTTCGAAAACCCCGTTCATTTCCCGCGTTCCGGAAAGCACTCCGGAGAACGGCTATCTTGGCGATGCCGCCCGCGCATACGTTTTCCTCTCCATGGGCATGAAGGAATTCGACGCGTTCGGCGGACGCCGCGGCGCTTTCGAACAGCGCATGGTCGAATTCTCCGGCACTCGCGCCGAAGACGCGAAATCCATTCGCGACGCCGTGCAGGTTTCATATGCGGAATACGCTTCCAAGATGCCGGAAGGAGGACACTTCGTTCCCGAAAATTACGATGGGAAGAGTCTCGTGACCTTTCCGGTATCTTCGCAGATCGACAAAAACGGAAAGAGCCTCCACAAGGGTATGGCCCCGATTCTCGGTTCGGTCGTAGTCGCCCGCCGCGGCAACGGAGGGGAGGATAACTTCGTTCCCCTCCAGAACGACGCGCTCCGCCGTTCGATGGTGGACCGTCTCCCGAATCCGATTATCTCCAAACTCGCCGTACGCCTCGGTCTCGACCCCTCCGCCACCGATACCGATTCCAACGTACGTTCGGCCATGAAGGAGGGCACCGCAATCAACGGAAGCAAGATCGAATTCGATGCCGTATTCTTCAAGTGGGGAGATTGTTTCAATGACGCTATCGGCATGAAGAACCTCCGTATTTCCGGAGGCGGCGTTCCGGGAGTCCAGCCCGGACCGGTAACGATCGACAAGGCCGAATCTTCCGTAACGACTCCGTCCCTCGTCGACGGTGCTCCGCTCGGAATCTATATCGGCGGCAATGCCGGAAAGAAGATCGAAGACGTAAAGACTTCAAGCAATCCGAATCCGAACCCGAATCCGGGAGGTCCGGGCGGAACGACCACTCCGGGGGTCAGCGCAGGTTCCGGCAATACGGGCGTGACGACTCCGGTTACCGGAGGCGGTACCGCGGGATTCTAGTCCCGAACTACGAGGACGAGGGGTTGACTTTCCGTTTTGTTCACTATCATCGTGAAGAGTACTAACCCTTCCGTTCGGTGAAAATCGGCATTCTTCCCCTCGTTTTCGTTTGCGCTTCCTTCGCGCTCGTGTCTTGTGGTGCCGAACGCCCCACGAAAACCGAAGCGCCACGCGAGGGCGTTACCTCCGTTTCCTCCGATAAGGACGTTCCCGTGACCGTTTCCGGAAAAGTTTCCGAATTTTAATCTTTCCGCCCCATGGTCCTCAGACCGCGCATTCTCCTGGCTCTCGCCGCCATAGGCGGAATCTTTCCGATTTCCGCTTCCGCACTGGTCGTATCCGACGTTTCATCGCCAGCCTCGAATTGCGACGGCGGAAGTTGGAACGTCGATTTTTACGGAAACTTCCAAGGACACCTCTGGGACCGGTATAACGCGAACAGCGAGTCCTACGTTTCCGGTTCGTCGCAAGTCGACGTCTACGTACGTGGCGGAAAGGTCAATATTCCGAACGGCTGGGTTCAAACGACGTCGTACGCTCCCGCTCCGGGACAGTACTATTTTGCCTGGAATAACTCCCTTTCGAGCCTGAATCTCGCGAATCTCGTTCCCGCCGACCGCGGAACTCCGGTAGCCCAGGTCTCCTACGTCGTCCGCCGTGCCGTACGTTCCAACGCGGGAACGGCGCTGAACGCTTCCTATTATTCCTCACCGTTTTCCGGAGGAATCCCTTCCATTACGGATTACGGAAATCTCGGATTGAGGTTCGACATCTCGAACGTGTACGTCGATCGGGAGTGCTACAACATCTATCCGCGGTGGTGCGGGGACGCGGTAGTCGATCCGGAGGAAACGTGCGATCCGGCCGATCCTTCCGGGGCCGGGCTCGCTCCGGGGGAAATCTGCGACCCGAATTCGTGTGCCCCCGTCGTCCTTTTTTCCAATACTTCGTGCGCCTCGGCTACCGTATCGGCCGCATCTCTCGGAGTCGGAGGGTCTTCGGTCGTTACCTGTAACGCCGTCGCTCCGAATTCCGCGACGGTCTACAATATCGAATGCGGAAACGGACAGAGCGCCATAGGGA
>JAUPLX010000013.1 GCA_030836665.1 Patescibacteria group bacterium | reverse complement strand
GGACGAGCAGATTATTGAAAAATTTCGCAAGAACGCAGAAGAAGCGTTCTTGCGGAAATCGATGGAACTCCCCGCGGAAGGCATCAAGGCCTGGAAAGTTTCGGACGATGCATTCGGAATACAGGCGTCTCGGGCATGAGTGACGTTATACCGGAGAAGGAACGGCGAAATCATCATGAACCTCGCCCAAGCTTCCCGGAGCCCGTGGGTGAAGAACTACAAGAACCCCCTCATCAAGGACGGCTTCGGGATCCGCACAGCCGGATACGTGGACAAGAAGGAGGACGGCGTATGGAACCTCTACGAACTCCTCGGAACGGACAAGAACGGCGGCTATGCCCTCGGGAAGAAGCTCGATCCCCGTTCCCCTGAATACTTCAAGGCGTGGCAGGACGTCGTGTTTTTTTCTGACACGATGAATCTCTTATACCGCCTTAAGAACGGGATGGACACTCCGGAACAGGGCATACGGAATTTCGTGGAAGGGGGGAGCGTGAAATTCGAGACGCTCGAACTCCTCCTGAAACGCAAGCTCGTCACTCCCGAAGTGTTCGACGTCGGCATTGCCGAAATGCGGAAGGTCATCGTATCCCAGTGCGCCGATACCCGTTTCGACGGATTCGATTCGGAAGCGGAGATGAAGGACGACCCCGAACTCGCGAAACTCTGGACCCCGGTCAAGGAGAGCGATTTGAAGAAGTATTTCGAGAAGGGGTACATCGACGCCGACCTCGCGAAGAAGTGCTTCGAGGCGCTCCGCGCGAAGATGCGGGACGTTACGGGAAAGAAGGAATAATCCCGCCAGCCCTTAGTGGGCATGGTTCAACTCTCCCCCGGGTCAGTTCATTGTCCGGCCGGATTCCTCTCTATCTTCTTTCAGAATTCGGAACTATCGCCAATCCACCCTCATAATTCCTCCGAACATAACGAAGTCCCGTCGTTTTCCCTTCGAATTCGAAAATATCGGATGCGGGTCGGTCGGCGATTCCTTTTCCCATGACCCGTACGTCAGGTCCGAATGCCGCGAGGCATTCTTCGGCGGTACGCGCCTCCGTATCGCCGCTCCGGTTGGCCGACGTGAGGAAAAACGGGAACGGAAGCGCGTTCGCAATATCGGCAGGAACGCACCGCTCCCCCACCCTGAGAGCGATCTTCCGATATTGGGCGGCATCGAGGAATTCCGGAATCGGAGCGCCATTTTTCGGAACCGCAAGCACCGTGAACGGGTACGGGTATTCACGAAGGAAGGCCATCTGCTCCCGGGTAAAATCCGCGTATCGCGAAAATTCGTCGAACGTCCGAACGACGAATGCCAGGGGTTTCGTAAAATCCCGCCCTTTGAGGCGGTAAATATCCGCGTACCCTTCGATGCTCGAAAGTTCGGCGGCAAGTCCGTAACAGGTATCGGTAGGAATGCAGAATACGGAAGAATTCATAGAAGGAATATACGGGATTCGTGAGAATCCGAAAAAAGGGATATAATCGGTACCGATTATCCGTTTTTCTCGAATATGGAACTTTCGACGAGACTCTGCCCGCTCTGCCACGTACCCTTTTTACAGATTCCCGTCGGAGACGGAAGCATCGAAATCTGCGAAAAATGCCAAGGCACGTTTTTCGAATTCGACGAACTCTGATCGGTACTGAAGTCGCCCGTGAAAGAAAAATTCCGGGAGATCGCCTACGGAGACGGAAAACCCGACCGAAGAGGGTCGATTTCCTGTCCGAAATGCGGAAGCGTAATGAAAGAGAAGGAATACGCCACCTCGAAGATCCATATGGACCAGTGTTGGAAGTGTTCGAGCATTTTTCTCGATTCCGAGGAACACGAAGCGATTAACCGGTACCTCACGAGTCTCGAATCGCCCGACGTAGCCAAGGCCGAGGAAGAAAAATTCGAGAAACTCTACCAAGAAAAACTCGTGGAGATGGCAGAGAAAATGCTCGCCGAAATGAACGGAAGCAGATAAAACCGAGGGCCACCGATTCGGGAATTACCATTCCACGAGGACGAATCCGGCTCATCCGGCTCATCCGGTCGAGGTTCAGGAACTTCCGCTTCCACCACCTCCGCCGCCGTACAATCATCCAGGCTTTCCATTATAAGTGTATCCCGTATTCGCGTTTGCTCCTCCAGCGCCGCCTCCGCCGAAAATAGTCGAACCTCCGCGGCCGCCGATTTGTCCATTGTAGCTATCGTTTTTGGACGATTCCCCGTCGGTTCCCCCCGGTCCTCCGGCGACTCCGCCGTTCGCCCATCCGAGATGGGTACCGCCGCCGCCTCCCGGGGCCGTGAGGTACGATCCGAAAGAACTCGTCCCGCCTCCTGCGCCAGGCGAAGCCGCGGCGCCTCCGGCCCCTCCCGCTCAGACCGTTACGGCGACGGTCGCGACCCCGTTCGGAATCGTTACCGGCGTTTTCATTTTCGCTGCGGCGCCTCCGCCTCCGGCAGCTCCGATGACCTGGGAAGATTCGCTGGAAACCCCTCCGCCTCCACCACCGCCGCCTCATGCCATACTGACGTATACCGTGGTTACTCCGGCAGGAACGGTAAAGGTTCCGTTGGCCGTGAACATCTGCTGTCCATGGGGAACCACTTGTCCGTTTAAGGAGGTTACCTGTCCGTTCAGATAATCTACGTTGTCGACCAACTGGTTCCATAAGGAATGCGTGAGGCCTACCCCTGACGCGACATGCGACATATTGCTCCAAGCGGCGTATCCGATGGAAACGGAAAGAACCGCTAACGAGCTTCCGATACCGAACATGATGCCGTTGGCAAGGCTCTTCATGGAGAAGCGTGGAAATCTCATAAGAATGAAATTGAGTATTAATTTAACTTCAATTTAAGAGAAAATACTATTTTTTCAAAAAGATTCAAGTAGGAAAAACGGGGATTATGCCCATAATCCGAAACGTCCCCTTTTTTTTCGATATCCGCGAACCGCAACGTGAAACTCCGCCTACCGAATTTTTCCCGTCCGAGCGCGAAAGCCTGTTTTTTCGGCTTTCCGCTCGTTCTCATGACGTTCTGCGAATGGATTTCCGATTCTCCTTTCGGAATCCTTAAAATTTTCTTTCACGACCCCCGCGTGGGAGTTTTTTCGTATCTTTGGATTCTCAGTATCCAGACCGTCGCGTTCGCGGCGTTCGGACGGCATTCCTTCGCGATACTGTCTTTCGCATTCGGAACGGTGGCGTACGTCAACGCGCAAAAAATAGCAACCTTGGGCGAACCCCTCTATCCGACCGACGTCTTCGTCCATGTCTCGGCATTGGGAAATCTGGCGGGGTTTTCCGGAACGTTCCAAAGTGCGGAAATATACGTTTTAACCGCAGGGGCGGCGCTCATCGGAACGGGAGGATATCTCTTATCGGACGGCATTTCCCCCACGTTTCGAAAAAGGGCGCTCGCGTTTTTCGGCATAGGGGCGGCGCAATTCCTCATCGCGACGGGCGCGTTCGGCGCGCTTTCGGGAATTCAGGCGGTAGCCGGACTCTCCCCGGAAGACTATTCGTGGAGGCAAGTGGAAAATTATCAGAAAAACGGGCTCGTGGGCGGACTTTTCACGAATCTGGGAAATATCGCCATCCGGCAACCCGAAGGATATTCGAAAGAAACGGTAGCGCGAATCCGCGGGTCGGTGCCGAAACCGGAGGCGTCGCCTTCCCCTTTCCGAATATCGGGAACGGAAGGAAAGAAGCCCAATGTCATCGTCATATTGAGCGAATCGTTTTGGGACGTCACCCAATTGGACGGCGTGAAGATCGAACCGAATCCCATCGCGAATTTCGAATCCGTCGGACAGGAAATCGGCACGGGAAGAATGATCAGCCCGATGTTCGGAGGAAAAACGGCGCTCGTCGAATTCGAAATCCTCACGGGAAATT
>JAUPLX010000131.1 GCA_030836665.1 Patescibacteria group bacterium | reverse complement strand
CAGGAGAAACGGACGCTCCCAGCCATGGAGGTAGGATTCTTTCCGCTTTTTCGAAAGCAGTTCGACCGCTTCGACGATGGACTCGGCGAAAGATTTCATGAAGGCAATCTTCTTTTCGGCATGTTCGATACCCGATTCTTTCACGAAAGATTCCCGTTTTTCTTCGGCTTTCGCCGCGAATCGGGAGAGGATTTCCGTCCGTTTCTTTTCGGGATATTCCGCATCTTCGATCACGTCGTGCAATAGCGCGACGATGGCTTTGAACGTAGTGGGGTTCGGAAAATCCTCAAGCGTGATTTTCGCGACCGCGAGCGGATGAGTGAAGTACGGTTCCCCAGAATCCCGAACGACCCCTTCGTGGGATTCGCGGGCGATTTCGTAGGCGAGATCGAGGAACTCGATTTCCCATTCGAGGTCGATTTTTTCGGACATTTCCCGGTACGCTTCTTCCGACATGGCATACGCGACTTCGGCGAGGTCTCAACCGCCGTTCGGATCGACTTCGGCGATCATCCTCGAAAAAATGCCCGGCATGAAACCCGAACGGTAGGTGTGCGAAAGGATCGAGCGCGTTTGGAGAAGGAATTTTTCCTTTTCCCCGGGAACGCGCGCGGAAGCCTTTCGCGGATATGTTTTCCTATTGGGGGATTTTTCCATAAGTTCAGGCCGTTTCCGTACGCTCTGGAAAAGCGGGCACTCGCTTCGATTTTACTGAAAAAGTGAAATATTGTCAAAGGGGGTGCGGGAAGGGAATCCGGACGTTTTGACACGGAAACCCGGCCGGATATACTTCCCGCGTATGGAATACCGGATTTTCGGGTGCAAGACGAACAAGTACTTCACCGACAAATGGCTCTCCGACCCCGACTTCGCCTCGAAGCCGGGGATTTTCGTCGCCTCGTGCGTCGTCACGGAAAACGCGAAGAGGAAATGGAAGCGGTTCGTAAAAAAGGCGGCAGGGGAACTGGCGGACGGGGGGAAAATCTACCTTTCCGGATGCGGAAGCCTTTCGGACGGGAAGGTATCGGGCCAATTTTACGAGGAATATCCGGAACTCCGGGCGTTCCGGGAACGGATCGAACTCCTCCCGGAAGATTCCGACGACGTTCCCGAATATGCCCGCCGTGGCGACCGTCGGAAACTCACGCCCGCCGAACGGATCCGAACGCTCTCGTCTTCCCTCGCGAAATCCAATCTCTTCACGCGGAAATATTCGGTCATCCAGACCGGCTGCGACAATCTTTGCACGTTCTGCCTCACGGTCGCGGCACGCGGGGCCCATAAATGGCGTCCTGCCGAAGAAATCGTCGCGGAAATTGCCGAATTCGCCGCGAACGGCGGCGCGGAAACGGTGCTCACGGGGACGAATGTCGGCGCATGGGGCGCGGGGGATTCGAACCGTTTCGACGAGGGGCGCCTCCCCGACCTTCTCGAGGCCATCTGGAGCGGTTCCGGAATTCGACGGGTACGCGTTTCGAGCCTCGGACCCGAATTCCTCACCGACGCGATGCTCCAGACGTTCGTTCGGAAACGCTCGCACGCGTACGTCCACCTTTCGGTACAGTCGGGTTCGGACTCCGTGCTTCGGAAAATGCGAAGGAAATACGGACGGGAGTTCCTTCGCGGACGGCTCTCCGCCATTCGCGGCCTCCGTCGGGAAGACGGAGTGGAAATCAATATCGGCGCCGATCTCATCGTCGGTTTCCCGGGAGAAACCGACGCGGATTTCGAAGATACGCTCTCGATCGTACGCGAATTCGGCATCGCCCAAGTCCACGCGTTTCCCTTTTCGGCACACGAAGGAATGCACGCGGTTCCGGCATCGAAACTCCCGAATCAAATTTCCGACGCGGTAAAATCCGAGCGGATGGACCGATTGTCCCGGGAGGCGGAAAAAGTCCGTGCCGAATTCCTCATGCGCCACGACGGACGGCGCCTCGAGCTTCTCC
Source organism: Patescibacteria group bacterium (assembly GCA_030836665.1). Lineage (GTDB taxonomy): Bacteria > Patescibacteriota > Gracilibacteria > BD1-5 > UBA2023 > JANJWP01. Next base: position 3,909 of record JAUPLX010000131.1, on the reverse strand, counting down.
CCGAAGGCAATCCCACCGAAAAAGCGTTCTCGGGATGGAGCGAAAACCATATCGCCCTTTCGGAAAAAAACTTCGTTCCGGATTCCGGATTCGCGCTGAAGAAGGGGGTTCCGGTGAGCGGAGTTTACCGCTACGTTCCCGGTGCGGAAAAGATTGGTTGACAAAGGGAATCCGATGCGTAGAGTCCAGTCCTATTTTTCTTTTCAGGACTATGTCGGGAGGACACGGACACGATAGCCACGGCGGAGGGCACGCTCCGAAAGCGTCGAGCAACCACGGCGGAGGGGGAATCAAACTCGGCGCCGGTCCGGGACTTCTCGCCCTCTGTCTCGTCGTGGCGACTTCGGTCGTCGCCATCATCGGAGGATAAGGAGTCCGGAGGTGTCTCATCGAAAGTTTCGTCCGGGATTTGATTTACTCCCCGAGCGGAGTAATATTTCGCATCGCGCAAAGACGCGTCCTATTTTTCACCACCCAAGAATATGGCAAATCTCAAGATCGTTTCCGACGCTTCGTTCGAAGCCGACGTCGCCACGGGCGTCACGCTCGTCGATTTCTGGGCAGAATGGTGCGGGCCTTGCCGCATGATGCTCCCCCGCCTCGAAGAGCTCGCGGTAAAAATGAACGGAAAAGCCGTCGTCGCGAAGATGAACGTCGACGAAAATCCGATCACCCCCTCCGGATTCCGCATCATGTCGATTCCGACGATGATCCTCTTCAAAGACGGCAAGCCGGTCGAAAAAATCGTCGGCGTCCAAGAAATCGCCGCGCTCGAAACGATGATTTCGCGCCACCTGTAAAAACGATTCGTTCGAAATCCTCCCGGAATCCGGGGGGATTTTTTGACATCGGGAAGCTTCCGGAGAAAATCCCCGCATGTCCAAACGTTTCCGCGATATCGTCCGCAACTACGCGGCTACCATGGCCTTTCTCCTGTCAGGATGGTTTTTTTATTCGTATTCCCCGCATTTCGCGGAGTATTTTTCCGGACGGAACGCTTTCGGAATTTCCGGCTGGACTATCGTGACGCGGGACGCGTTTTTCTGGATCGTCATAGCGTACGCGGCGGTGCTGTTGCCCTACTACTATTTCGAAACCGAAGAATCTTCGGCTTCGAAATTTCTGCGGGGGATATTTCGCAAGCGGTTCGACGAAGAGTGGAAAAAATCCGCGAGAACGCTTGCTCTAAAGGGGTTTTTCGCGCCCCTTATGGTAGGATGGCTCATTTCCCACGCGGGCGAAACGGTAACCGGATTCGAACGCATATTTCTCACGGGCGAATTCGAATGGGCCGCGTTGGAAACGGTACCGTTCTTCGTATTCGCCTTCCAGGCCGTACTTTTCGCGGACGTATTCTTCTTCACGGCCGGCTACCTCATGGAAGGGGGGATATGGAAAAACCGCATCGTTTCGGTCGATCCGACCGTATCGGGATGGGTCGTCTGCCTTCTGTGCTACCCCCCGTTCAATGGCGGCACGGAGGATTTCATCGGATGGTATTCGTCCGACCACCCCATGTTGCCGAACAGCCCGGAACTGACTACGGTGCTGAATTTTCTCATCATCGGACTCATGGCGGTCTACGCATGGGCGAGCGTGGCGCTCGGTTGGAAGGCCTCAAACCTCACGAACCGCGGCATCGTCTCAAAATGACCGTACCGGTGGGTCAGACATCCGGCATACGCGGCGAAAAACCTCTCGTGGTGGATCGGGAGCGTGCCGATGGTCGCGAGTCTCTGGGGAACGGAAAAATTCGTATTCGCCCTCTTCTCTCTCCTCGCTTGGAGCGGCTTGTATTTTCTGCGTGCGGTCACTGAGGAGCGCCATCTCCGCATGGCGAATAACGGATACGCCGAATACGCGGAAAAGGTTCCCTACCGCTTCGTTCCGGGGGTTTGGTAAAAACGGTCTGGCCCGGTTTTCTTTCGGGCGTTCGCTATTTCGCCACCCGGTTCAACGAATACTGTTCGACGAACTGCGTCAAAAGCGGAGGGGGATTCTTGATGGCGCGCGAAGAGTAATTGATCGTGACTCCGGCGGTGAGCGCGGTGGAAAATATCGTTCCGCGAACGTAGGTGCGTTCGTCGACGAGCGGAGCGGCGTCGCCATAGATGTTTCCGTCAACGGACAACCGGGACGAGGTTTTCGTTCCGTTTCCGCGGATATCCCCCCGCATGACGAGGAAGGCGCCGGCGATTTTCGTCACCCCCGGATCGACCACGATGCTGCCGTTCTTGACGATGAAGGCGTAGCTCGCGTCTTTATTCGCGTACGTAAGGTTTCCCACGATACGGAGGGTTCCGTTTTCGACGACCACGGTCTTTACTTGGGAAAGCGAAAGGTCGGAATTCGGAGAACCGATCTGCAATTCGCCGTTCGCAAGAACGCGGACGCGTTCGTCATCGCCGAGCTTCGGCAACGCGTCGAAGTCGCCTTCGCTGTGGACTTCGAGATTGCCGGCGTATTCTCCGGAAGAAATCGCGTCGAGAGAACCGAGTTGGGCCTTGTTGGAACCGACCGGGATAGTCGCCGAAGCGGTAGCGGAAGACAGGTTGCGTCCCGAGCCGAGATTGCCGGAAGAAATCGATGCGGTCGTGAAGTTTCCCTTCTTCAGATTGTCGAGGAAGGTATCGGCGATGGTATTGACGTCGTAGCCGGTGGCGCGGGCGAGGTAGGCGTTTCCTCCGACCGTATTGGCTACGACGGGCTTGGCAACGCGGACTTGAGGTCTTCTTGGAGGAACCGTATGCCTACGAGAAATTCTCCCGGAGCAGTGTCGCGGAAGGCTTCCGAAGCGTTCAAGGGAGAAGTCCTTCCTTTGAATTGGGAAAGTTCCGTTCCTCTCCAGAGTACGTAGGAATCGCGGCACGCGACGTCGCGGTAATTCCATACCACGCTTCAGGAAGCGTTGACGGAGGAAGTACCGACCTTCATGTTCGAATCGGAAGGCCCGACGCAAAGGTCGGTTTCGAAAATGAGACGGGACGCGTCGGTTCCGGTAATGATGGGGGACGAATTGGTAACGTAGGTGTCCTTTCCGGTAATGTAGATCGGGTAGGTCGCGAAAAACGAAAGGGCGTCGCTGTCGGAAAACACTCGGACGTCGTTGCCGATGATGGCCCGATACGACGAAACGGAGAGATTGCCCATGCTTCCGGGATTGGTCGTCGTCATGCGGATTTCGTTCGCCATTCCGCCCGGATTGGTCGAGCCTATGGTACAGGAAACCGTGCAAGCGTATCCGGACTTTCCGTTATTCGGGCCCGCGTCGCAGGATTCGGTCTGGCCGGATCCGTTCGGTCGTTGAAGGATGCCGTCGCCGCAGAACCCAGGGGTTCCGCCTCCGCCGCTTCCTCCGCCGGACGGGGTTCCGCCTCCGCCGGAGGAAGACGAGCCTCCGCCAGTAGTGACCGATACGCTTCCGATACAAGCGGCCACGGGGGCGGATTCGTTATTTACGAGACATCGGGGGGAGAAGTTTCCGACGGAATAGTTACAGGTCGCGACGTTGCTCGCACCGGTAAAGGTTTGTCCGTTTCCGCATTCGATGACGTATTGGTTGGCGATCGGGGGGTTGTTCGAGTTGCACGTAAGCTGGCTCGTGAGCGAACCGTTGGAAGAACTCGTCGCGGAAAGCGCGAGCGATTGGCAGAGTACGCTCGAACCGCCACCGCCGTTTACCGCGACGCTCTGCGTACAGGCGGCGGAAAAGGAAGCCTCGTTGTCCACGCGGCACCGTGGCGCGTAGGTTCCGGCCGCGGCGAAAGAACACGCGAGGGTATTGCTCGTCCCTATGGCGCTCTGTCCGTTTCCGCATTCGATATTGTAGACCGTCGCGGAATTCGGAGCGACGGCGTTACAGGTAACGACCGAAGACCCTCCGACTCCGAGAGATGCGGCCGATACGGT
>JAUPLX010000130.1 GCA_030836665.1 Patescibacteria group bacterium | reverse complement strand
GATCGGGACGGGAATCGGGTACGCGATTTTCAAAAAACTGGAGCCGTCCGTCGGCACTCAGGCAGCGCTTATCCCTTGTCTGTTTTTCGCGGTGCTTTCGATCGTCATCGCGCTGTTTAAGAATTCTGAGATGACGTTTTTGCCATTCATGCTCAACTTCATCCGAATGCAATTGAACGTCGGAACGCGGGCATGGCATAAGGGCGCCGATTCGTATTCGACCTTCGTGGACGTCGGGTTCGTCACTTCGTACGCGAATGCCAAAGGAAAGAACGAATTGAAAGATTCCCACGAAACGTACGAAAAACTCGAAGACAAACTTTCTAAAATCTAAGAGGGCATGGCAAACAATACTTCCGGCGTAAAGGCGGCGAAGACTCCCCAAAAGGATTCCACGACCCAGAAATACCTTCCGTTTTCGGAAATACGGGACAACTGTATCTTTATGAAGGACGGTTCGTCGCGCATGGTGCTCCGCGTCCGCGCGCTCAATTTCAATCTCAAGAGCGAAGAAGAGCAGGACGCCATCATCATGGGATACCAGCGGTTTTTGAATTCGCTCCGCTTCCCTATCCAAATCATCGTGCGGTCGCTCAAGGTCGATATCGAGAGCTATCTCCAGAAATTGAAGAACCTTGCGGTAAAACAGCAGAATCCCCTTCTTCAGGAACAAACCTACCGCTATATCGACTTCCTGACGAATTTGGTCGACATGGCCCAAATCATGCGCAAGGATTTCTATATCATCGTCCCCTACGACCAAGACCTCGAACGCAGCGTCCGGGATCCGGGAATGTTCGGTATGTTCCGTTCCTTTTGGTCGGCGATTACCAACGAGGAGAGCGTAGCTTCCATAAGGGACAAGCGCCGACGGGCGGATACGCTGAAAAAAGGGAATCTCGAACGGACGAACCAGATTAAGACGGCGCTCGAATCGGTAGGGCTCAAAAGTGAGGAATTGAAGAAAGAAGATCTCATCAAGCTGATGATCGACCACTACAATCCGAAGCTCGGCGGCGAAACCAAGCTCCGCACCGATACCGGCTCCCTCGGACTCGAAGGATAAGATTTTCCAAAGAAAAATAAGAGAACGTTTAGGTCCGGCGATTTCTGAGGTCGAAGACCTTGGCATGAGCCGGAATGAACGTTCTCTTATTTTTCCGGGATTTTTCTTCGTTCATTCCAAAGACGCCCGTATCGTTTCGGCATGGGAAAAATACCGCGTAACGCAAAGACGATAACCGCCGGTCGGAGGCGCGAAAATCTCCGGAAAGTCGGAGCGCTCGGAGAAAAAATCGCGCTCGGACATTTGGAGCGCTCGGGATTCCGTCTCATCAGGACGAATTGGACGGGGCGCGCGGCGGAAATCGACCTCATCGCCCTCGATACCGAAGGGACATTCTGGTTTTTTGAAGTGAAATTCCGACGCGGGGTTTCGACCGGATCGGCATCGGAATCGTTTACGGAGAAAAAACGGCACGATTTCTTTCGTGCCGTTTCGTTGTATTGTTCAAAGAACGGAGTGGATTTCGATCGGATACGAACGGGCCTTATCGCCATCGACGAGATCGCGACGGGATACCGCTTGGCGAGGTATCCGGATCTGTCAGCGGAAGGATAACCGTTCGGATATCGCCGGAGACCGTAATTCCGGATGAACGCTATCGGGCGTTGGCCGGGGATATTCCGGCACCGCCGAACGGGACCTCGGCGAAGGCGGCGTAGATGTACGTCCGACCGGATGCATTGTCGGCACCCCCGTTCGCCCTTAATTTGAAACCGTTGGAAAGGAGGTCGGTGATATGGCTGGCAGCCGGAGTATCGGTCGTCCCTTCGGCCTGGGAATTATTCGGATTGAGATTTAGGTTATTCGGATTTTGCGAAGAACGTACGGAATCCCGTACCAGCCATGAGGAGGCGGCCGTGATATCCTTGATGAGAACGTATTTCGGCTTGAATCCCGTGTAAACGAACGGGCCGTCGGCGCTGCCGTTTCCGACGTAGCTTCCGAATTTGGAGAATCCGGGAACTTCGGAGAAAACGTAGGCGACCCACGTTCTCGTATTTTCATTGACGTTATTCGCGTTGCTCGTGCCCGAAACGAACGAGAACGTGCTCGACGTCGGAGACGTGGACAATCCTCCTCCGGCGGTCGCGGAAGGAAGGTTGATTTGCGCGGAAGTGGTATCCAATCTCAATCCGTAGTTCGTCGGAAGGGATTTATGCATGACCTCCCAATCGGAAGCGCCGTTCGTCGATTTCACGACGATCATGGAGGGCACGGCGTTCAATCCATGTCCGACGGTGGCATTCGTCGCGCCGTTACCCGTATACGTCACGATGGAAAATCCCGCCGTGGGGTTTGCGGAGACTTGGCTCGAAATAGTTCCGGCAGCATTAGGGGAAGCGGCTCCGCCAGCTCTCCAATTCCATGCGACGTAATTCTCGCCGGGGCCGTTATCGTGTACGGAAGTCCCTAATGAAAATCCGTTGGAATTGAACGATTGGAGTCATTCCGTATTCAATCCTTCCGCATCCGTAAAGTTCGAATAGAGCCGTTTCGACGGGCCTCGGACGCTATCGTACAAATCGTTTTGGCGAGCGACGGTACGGTCTTTAATCCAAACGAAGTCCGGCTGAAATCCGAGATTGGAAATCGTTTGCGAGGCACTGCTTCCGGCATACGTAAGTACGTCGAAATGCTGGCTCGGCTTCGTAATCGCCGGGGTCGGCATATTCTTCGTGGAAAGCGCCTTGAATCCGGTCGGCGGAGCGTGTTTAAAAGAACCTCCGGCATCCGAGTAGTACGTAAGTCCGGATTGCCCGCCTTGGCCGAAGTTGGCAAGAGCGTATCCTCCGTTATAAGATCCGAAAGTTGGAGTGGCCATCCTCGCGGAATCCGGGGCGTATTTCGAAAACGCTCCGGTTTTTGCCGATCAACTCGTAGGATTTCCACTATTGAGCCATATTCCATTCTTCGAATAATAGACAGCTCCGTTATCGGCATCCAAGGCGATTCCGATAACGTCATTGGCTACCCATGAAAAACCGGAAACCGCCTGTATTTCCCCGGATATTCCGGCGACATACCCATTATATCTCGCTCCGACCCCATAGGTCGTCGGGAACGTTTCAGCGTTTATGAGAGCGGACGGATTCGTCACCGGCTTCGTCGCAACGCCTATCATTTCCGTAGAAACGGTTCATTGAACGGCCTCCCAATACCATTTTCCGCTATTGACGGATACGGTTCAAACGGAAACTGCAGAATTGGTTGAGATATTTCCAGCGGTTTTTAAATTTCCAAGGCTCAGGCTGGAATACGAGCCCGTCTGCAACGGATTCAGCGTCGTGAAATTGTTCGTCGGACTGTCGAGGACCGCATCCGCGAGGGCGACGTTCGACGTGTTCCAGTAGTTCCCGTTCCCGGAGGAGTCCTTTCCGAGTCCGACGTTGCTTCCGGAAGTGAGCGAGGAAACGTCCGAGAAGTCGAGGCGGAAACCGTTGTTCCCGTAGGTGCCGGCGTACGCCTTGGGTCTCCAGGAACCGGAAGCCGGGTCGGTTTCGCCGAAGGAGGAAGCGGGAAGCGCCTGCCCGTCGATGATATGGACTTCGGCGAGGTATGCGGTAACATATGACGCTCAATCCCACGAACTGGTTCCTATCGCATGCGGATATCCGTTAGCATT
>JAUPLX010000129.1 GCA_030836665.1 Patescibacteria group bacterium | reverse complement strand
GCGCTCTTCCTGAAGCGGGAAATCGAAGGCGGCGCGAACATGGCGAAAACGACCGCCCGACTCCCCAAGGTGTTCACCCCGTTCGACGTCGCGATGTTCGAAATGGGCGAAGCTACCGGGAAAATCGGCCGGGTTCTCGAAATCGTTACCGAGCGCGAAGAAAAGAGCCTCGAACTCTCAAGAAAGGTCAAACAGGCCCTTATCTATCCGATTGCCATAGCGGTTATCGCGGTTTCCATGATTGCCGTAATCATGACGTACGTCGTTCCGAAGATCGAGGGCATCTACCGGGAAGCGAACGCGAACCTCCCGGCGCTGACGATGGCCGTTATCGGCATGAGCCGATTCCTCCGCGGATACGGCATTTTCCTCCTCGTGCTCCTATTCATCGCTTCGGTCATCGTTCCCATGGTGCTCCGAAATCCGGCAGTCCGGCTGAAATTCGACGAATCAGTCCTTCGGATTCCGATATTCGGGAGCATCCTGCGCAAAAAGATCCTCGTGTCATTTTGCGAATTTTTAGGCTCGCTCCTTTCGAGCGGCATCGTCATCAACCGGGCACTCACCATCGTGAAGGCCGGAGTCGGAAACCGGTACTACGAAGCCGAAATCGAAGCCATGCTCCAGGACGTGAAAACGGGAAAACCGCTTTCGTCGTGTATGGGCGGCGAATACACCGAACGGAAAATCCGAGGGGAAAAAATCCCCGCTGATGAGGAAACTCGCTATCTTCGGAAGATTGAATGTTTTCCTATTGAACTCTCTACGGCAGTCAAGGTCGGCGAATCGACCGGTACGCTCGCGAAAATGCTCGACAAGGCCTCGGGGCGCTACAACCGCGAAATAGATTCGCTCGTAAAGAACCTCTCCAGCATGCTGGAACCGGTCGTCATCGTCGGGGTCGGAGGCATCGTGGGAACCATCGTTCTCGCGATTATGCTGCCGTTCTTCAACATGGTGAACGTGATACGGTAGCCGAGAGGGGAATCGCCGAGGAACCTATGCCCCTTTCCTCGGAAACACCATGGAATTACGGAATTCCTCCTCGATTTCCGCCAACCGTTCCTCGTCGTATTCTCACGATTCCAAATCGTATTTACGGTCCTTGAGCCACATTTCGAATTCCCGGTTTTCCTTTTCCCATACCGCGTCAAATTCTTCCGCCCACTCGGAAAAGATTCCCCTCTCGGTATTGGCATTTACGGAATATCCGCGTTTCTGACACCACTTCAGGAATCTCGGAGAACGCACGAGATTCCGAAAATGCCGGATTTTTGAGGAAGAATCCGTGATGCCCCGAAGGTCGATTCCGGTAAGGACGAGCACCGGCAAGAATCCGAACATCCCCATCATGATGATATTGCTCTGTTCCTGATTGTCGAAAATGCCGAATACGGAAAACGCGTACGTAGCGACGAACGGGAAAAGAAAGAATCCCGCCAATAGAATACGGAAAGCGATTTCGCGTCTGCTCAGCGCTAAGAAAGACGGGGTGGAAACGCCCGAAAGCAAGCCTCGTTCGCTCGCGATTTGCACGTCGTTCTCCTGTTTTTGAAAAGCGAGATATTCCTCGTACTTTCGCTGCGATTCGGCGTATCCCAACTTTTTAAAATTCAACGGAACGGAATGTCCGTTCTTACGAAGCCAGTCATTAAAACCCGGGTTATCGGAAACCCACGCGAAGAAAGAACGCCGGTTGCTGATAGTGATAACGACGACGAACGCGATAACGACGAACGCGACCATGAGGTATGGGAGTAATTCTACCAATCGACGTTTTTCTTCTCAGGTCAAATCGGAAGTGGATCCGACAACCGGCTCTAAGACGTGCGTCGCTACTATTTGAAACAATTCGATAAAAAGAGGCGACAAGGCTTCAAGCCAGATATTCGCAGTCAGAAAAAGTCCGAGTAGGAGCACTCCTTGAACGATTCCCCAAATCTGCGAGAGAACGGACGATTTTCACGCCATTGAACGATGGATTATTGGATGTTCCCCGCCGCCTGCTCCAAGAGTTGCGTCTGATCCGCGATGGAAAGCGCGTCGACGATATGTCCGAGTTTTCCCATCATGACGACCGGAATGTTCGAGAAGTTCTCGCCGATGCGGTGGTCGGTAATGCGGTCTTGGGGAAAGTTGTAGGTACGGATCTTTTCGGCACGTTCGCCGGTTCCTACTTGTGATAGACGTTTGGCACCCTGTTCGGCATTGCGCTTTTCTTCTTCCATGGCATAGATGCGGGCACGAAGAATTTCGAGCGCCTTCATCTTATTCTGTATTTGTGAACGTTCGTCCTGACATTCTACGGCGATGCCGGTCGGACGGTGGAAAACGCGGATGGCCGAGTCGGTCTTATTGACCTTCTGTCCCCCGGCACCGGAAGCGCGGCAGGCCATAATATCGATATCCTCGTCGCGGATTTCGACTTCGAGCGCTTCGACTTCCGGAAGTACGGCGACCGTGACGGTGGAAGTATGGACGCGTCCTTTGGCTTCGGTTTCGGGAATGCGCTGTACGCGGTGGGTTCCGGCCTCGTATTTGAACTTGGAATAGGCTCCTGAACCGGAAATTTTCATAATCATTTCTTTGATTCCTCCGACTTCGCTGGCGTTTTCATCCATGATTTCGAGACCGAAACCCTGTTCCTTGGCAAAATTCATATAGGCGTTCGCGAGTTCGCGGGCGAAAAGCGCCGCCTCGTCGCCGCCGGCTCCGGCACGGACTTCGAGAATGATGTTCTTGTCGTCGTTCGGGTCTTTCGGAAGGAGCTCGATCTTGAGTTCTTCTTCGAGTTTCGGAATCTTTTCTTCCGATTCGGCAAGCTGGTCTTTAGCCATCATGATCATCTCGGCATCCTTTTCGGTAGCGAGGATTTCCTTCGCTTCGTCGAGGTTCGCGTAGGCGGTTTTGTACTGACCGTAGAGTTCGACGGTCCGTTCGAGGGATTTTTTCCGACGCATGACCTTTTT
>JAUPLX010000128.1 GCA_030836665.1 Patescibacteria group bacterium | reverse complement strand
TTGCGTTGGGTAATGCGATCGACCGCTTTCTTTACTTTCGGAATAATCCGGGCGGGGACTCCGCGCTTGTTTTCGGAATGAAAATCCCGAATCGCAGTGACTCGGAAATTCTTTGACCAAAAAACCGGGGGTCCCGGAGTTATTTCGCTTGCTTTTGTACCTCCGGATCCATGTTTTCCCGAAGGGACGCCCGCAAAGAAGCCAGCGTTCCTTCCATGATTTGAATGATTTCGAAGCTCCGTTGCCGCTCACCCTGATCGATGGCATCGTGGAGTTTTTCGGTTTCGACCCTGACTCGGCTGAGTTGTTTCCTCCAATATATTCTGGCGTTTTCGTTCATGGTTCGGCTATTATTTCGGGATGATATCGAGGCCTCGGTAAAAATCAATTCGATTGGTTGACGAAAATGAGAATTTATTCAAAAAAATAAAAAAGCCGGGGTTCCCCGGCTTTGATTTCCTTCCGTCAGGTTTTGACGGAATCCGGAATGTCGAGCGCGTCGCCGATTTGGTGCGCTTTCAATGGTTCGCTCGCCTTGAGGATTTCGTTCAGAATCCTTTCTTTTGCGTCGTCCCTCTTTTTTTGCGGTTTCGAGAACGCGATGGTCGCGACGAAGGCGGCAATGACGACGAAAAGTATGGCGCCGAGGCTCATGGAGTTTCTCCTTTGGTTTTGATATTGGGAACGATTGTACGGAAACGTTTCCGAAAACAAGGGCGAACAATTGACAAAGTCTCCGTTCTCGTTAGAAATACGATAATCCGAGCGGTCGTTCCGAACGGTTTACAAACCCATACAAATACGAAAGGAGCGCGCCATGGCCGATGGCATCGTCGCGGCAGCAAGCGTTTTGGCATATCTCGTCGGATTCCTGCCGATCCTGGTATTCTTGGCGGCTACGGTGTTTTCGTTTCTCGATTCGGGTTCCGGAAGCCGGCGTTTCGTTGCCAAACGGATTTACGTAAGCCTCGGGCTCTTCGTGCTCGCGTTGGCTTCGTTCGGATATTGGACGTTCGAAGGATACCCCCTCTCCCGGGACGTTCTTTCCGGGAAGGCGTTCCATGCGGAATATTGGAATTTCCTTCCGGAATTCTCCCTCGCGGGCATGGCCGAGGGAACCTTCAGAATCGTTCGCGCTACGTTTTACTGGACGATTACGACCGTGCTCGGGATCTTCAACGTCGTGATCATCGGGTATTCCGTTACCAACTACCTGCGAAAAAAGAGGTTGGAGCGGACGGCGCTCTTCGTCGGAGTGTTCCTCGTAGACTACGGATGGCTTTCATTCACGAACGTGATATGACGCTCGTCTCGCATAAAACCCCCATTCCGCGGAATGGGGGTTTTCATTTCGGACATGGACGGTTCGCCGGGGCTCTTCCCTCCGCGCTCTGCTCGTCAGGACGCCTTGGCACGAGAAGCCGCTTCGGCGGCTTTCTCCCAGCCTCCCGCTCCGCGTTCGTCCGTGTGCCTGCGGTTTCTCGCCCCGCCTCGTATCCGCTTTGAATCACAAAAACACCCCGTTTTCACGGGGTGTTTTTTGATGATTCATGGTGGGTTCGCCGGGGCTCGAACCCGGGACCTTGGCCTTAAAAGGGCCCTGCTCTACCTACTGAGCTACGAACCCGAGTAAACGGATTCCCACATCGGTGCGGGCCGATTCTAAAGAAAAGATTTCCGAAGTCCAATTTTTTTCGAGTTTCGCGAGCCCCTGTCCGACTCCGAAGATTTCCCTTCGCGAAAGGTAAAAAACGGCACTTCTTTTTTTGCAAACCCTCCGGGAAATGGTAAACTGACAAGGATAGCACCCGTACGCACAAAACCTCGGAATGAACACCTCAAAAAGACTCCTCTCGGAACGCGTGAAACGCTTCCTTTCCGGCTTTCTCATTTTTGCCATCCTTTTCGGGCAAACTTTCCATATCGCGCTCTTCCAAACGACCGAGGCCGCCGAGTCCGATTATCCGAACCTCGTCGCCATCCTCGTAAACGAAGGGACGTTCTCCGGAGATGTCGAAGACAAGCTCAAGCGCTACGGCGAAGACGTTCAGGCGAACCTTCCGGGAAGCCGCGCGTCGATCGTCTCGATTCCGGACGACGCCACCCCCGAAAAAATCGCCGCCCTTCTCGAAAAACTCTACTACGACGGAGACGGCAAAGGAAATTCGCGTCTCGTCGGCACCGTTCTCGTCGGAGATATTCCCATGCCGGTCGTGCATCGCGGCGAAAAAACTTTCCTTTCGGTATTCCCCTACGTCGATTTCGTCGACAAGGCTTTCGTCTACCAAGCCGAAAAGGGCTACTACGAATACCCGGACGCGGCGGGCGCTTCCGACGTTCCGGAAATCTGGCACGGCATCGTGCGGTCGAACGCCGGCGATAAGGACAAGGACCGCGAACGCGTTGCCGCGTTCTTCGACAAAACGCACGAGTTCTACCAAAAAAGCGGGCGTTTCGAGACTGCGAAATTCCGGCAAGAACCCCACGTCTTCTACTTCGATTCCTACCACGACCAGCTTTCGAGCCAGGTTTCGGAATGGAAGTCGTACCAGCTCATGTTGCAAAACGCCGAAGACTTGGCCTACAACCGGTTCAACAAGCATCTCGCGAAAACCGTTTACGAAGCCTACCAGGGCTATCTCTGAGTCGATACCCCCGATGCCGCAGGAACGGAAATCGGCGATATTTTGGCCGCGAATACCGGCAGTAGGCTCAGTTTCGACAGCGCCCCCGACATCCAGACCCGGGAACCGACCGAAAAATCCCTCAAACGGTACTTCCAGGTACTCAGTGAAAAATATTTGGGCGACATTCTCCGCTACGTCCACAACGCGGGGCGCTACGGAACCGGGAACGACGTGCGCGTCGACCTTCCCGCGATCATCGTCGGAAAAGGCGACGAGATGATGAAGCGCACCATCAAGGACGTCGACACTTCCATGGAAGCAGCCATCGATTCGCTGGTGCGCGGAGGACTCGCGAGAAACGTCGCGGTGGGCGTAACCCTCACGGTAGACGAAGAATACGGCAGCGGATCGACGGACGGAAGCGCCGGAACTTCGTCAAAATCCACGACCGTTTACGTCAACCATCTCTACGGCCGAACAGGCTCGGACGTTTCGACGGCCGCGGATTGCAGCATCGTTCGATGATCGACCCTCCCCGTAGAAGCCAATCGGGGATACAATCCGCTCAATTCCCAGTCCGACGTCAATACGCTCAATGGCAACCTCCCTTCCGGAGGGTGTTTCCCCGGGGGGAAGCCTTCGACGATGGCGCTTTGGGGAGGAAACTCCCCCCTCAATCTCGACGTTTCGAGAAGCGGCGAGGGCATCATGACGCTCATCGGCAACCGTTACGACGGATACATATTGCCCACCTACGACGTAGGCGGTTCCAAAGAAATCAAGCCGAACGCCGACCTTCCGATCGCCACTCCGTCCGACTGTACGAGGCAACGGCTCTGGATAAACGATGCCGGCACTCGCTGCACGAGCGATATCGCGTCACTTTCGACTACGCCAGAAACGTTCGAGACTTACTATCACAACGGCTTTCCAAGCGAAGCCTGTACGACCCACAGCCTCATTCTCGACGGAGCCGGAATCCGAAGTTCGGGAGGCTGGTGCGACGACGTTGGCGGGGGCGGTGGAACGGAGGGAGGAGGAAGCTCCGGATACATCCATATCTCGAAGACCTATGCCTATAAGAAGGTCCTCTCAGTCCTCGAACATAAATCGCCGACCGATAGGGAATACGGCACCGAATTGAAAAATTTCGTCACGCCGTCCCTCCCTTCCGACAAGGACCGCTACGTGGATTTCATCAGCGCGAAAGGGAATTACGTAAAGATCTTCTATCCGAACCTCTTCCGAATATTCCTTTCGGAAGACGAAGACGTTACGAGCGAAGGGGCCCAAGCCAAAATCAAAGCGGTTCTCGATGCGAAGAGCGCCGAAATCAACGCCCTCATCGCTTCGGAAGCGCCGACGTCCGGAGGCTTGTACGAACTCCTGAAAAACGGAGCGTACCCGTCTTCCGCGAAGATCGACCTCTACGGAATGCTCGCGAGCAAACCGTCCATGCTGGAATCGGCTACGGATGCCGTCGTATGGAACAACCTCGACAACGCGACCGCCAAATACGCCTTCGCCCTCGAACACCACGTCGATATCGACGGAAACACGTCGTATCCGCTCGGAGGACATAAGAACGATTACGAAGTCTCCTACATCGTCGGGAAGGGCGATGCCAAGAACCTCTACGTAAAGATCGACCCGGCATCCAAGGACGGCCCGGGAGCCGAAGTTTCCGAAATCTTGAAAAAATCGGCGGAGCTCCTCGCCACCATCGACGCTACCAACATCTCCTCCGGAGACGACGGCGGTCCTGCCGAATTCAAGTGCGGACCGCCGGACGGAGTCCTCCTGCCGAAATGGCTTCCCGCGATATTCTGTTGGCTTTCCACCATCCTCCCGCCGACCGTTTCGGCAGGAAATTGCAGCCCGAATTCTTCTGCCGACATCGCCGATCTCATCAGTAAGCACTTCGGCGGGGACAGGAACGGGGACAAAGTTCCGGACTATCAGGAAGACGCGGACAAGAACGGCCTGATCGACGGGGCCGAATACGTGAAGGACGGAGCCATCCGCCTTTCGGCCGTTCCCAAGCGCGTGCCGTATCGCGAAAGCGTCGCGCTTTCCGCCGTTCTCGAAAACAAAGACGGGATCCAGATATACGTCGATTCGACCAACGAAGTTTCGTTCGACGCGACGCGCGTCGTCGCGTACTCGGGCGGCGTGGCGACCGAAAAATACCGCCGCGGCGCTTCCGGGGAACTCGGCAATTCGTCCGTCGTGAAGGAATACGTCAATTTCGGGCAGATCAACGTCCGCACGAAAGAAGGCAAGGCCACCTACGTCATGACGACCAAGGACCGCGACGCCGACGTCTATTTCGACGCGACCGTCGCCCCCCGGGACAAAAACGGCAAAGCGGCGTTCGTTAAAATTTCCAACGAAGCCAAGCTCGAAATCCGATCGGAAAGCCTGAAACCCGGACTCACCTCGTCCGGCGCTTCGATTTCGAGCTACGCGAAAGCGGGCGAGTATTCCGAAATTTCCTTCCCGCTCAGAAAGATCGGAAAGGGCGGGACCGATTTCTCCGTAACGCTCCCGGTAACGGTGCGCGTATACGACGACGACACCTCGAAGCAGGTCGGAGGGTCGATGATATCCGGCAAGGACGTCTTCACCTACACCGGACAACTCCTCAAACAATCGGGAAACTACCGTTTCGAATTCACCGACAAGGACGGCGTCATGGGAAGCCAGGCCTTCACCGTAGCGGCCGGGAAAGCCGTAAAAATGGAACTCTCGCCCTCGTCCACGCTGTTCGTCAAAAACGAATCGGTCACCGTATTGGCCCGCGTGGTCGACGAATACGGAAACTACGCCAAGGGCGACCTCATCCACCTCTCCGCGAAAGTGACGGGAGGAGGATACTTCGTAGAAAACAAGGCTTCCGAGCTTAAGAAAACCATTTTGGAGGGCTTCACGACCTTCGAAATTTCCACGAGCGACGGAGGAAAGGACCTCTCCTTCGAAATCGAGGCGCAGAATCGCGGGATTTCCGCCAAGACGGATTTCCGTTCCATCGATTACGCCAAAGCCGTCGTCGAAGTGGAAAACCGGGATTCCTTCGTCGTCGGCAAGGCTCCCCACGCCGTAAAGGTGAAGGTCGTCGACAAGGATGGAAAGACCCTCACGGGGTTCCACGGGGTCGCGGCGGTGAATTTTCCGAA
This sequence comes from Patescibacteria group bacterium, assembly GCA_030836665.1. Lineage (GTDB taxonomy): Bacteria > Patescibacteriota > Gracilibacteria > BD1-5 > UBA2023 > JANJWP01. Next base: position 561 of record JAUPLX010000128.1, on the reverse strand, counting down.
ACTTTCGGGAACGTTCGATACGAACTTCGTCGCGATCCAAGACGGGCTTTCATCCACCGGATTCGTCCTCACTCCGAAATACGTCGCGGCGGAAAACCTGAGGATCGACGTGCGGATACCGGGCGTTCGGGACGTCGAAGGCGACGTCCTCACGGTATATCCGGATGTTCCGATGCGCGTCGCGCTCGAAACGGAAAAACCGAGCATCGAAGCCCGTATCGGGGGGGAGACTGAGAAAATTACGGCGAAGCTCTTCGACCGGTACGGAAACCTCGCCTATAACCACGGATCGGGGGCGTTTACCGCGAAATTCTCCATTCCGAACCACTTCCAAAAAAATCTCCGCTTCGTCGGGGATACCTACGTCGCCGAATCGAAATTCAACAAGGGCATCGCTACCACGGAGGTCCAATCGACGCGAATGCCGGGAACTCCGTACGTCATCGTCGAAGTGACGCCCGGACTCGAATCGAATTCCTATACCGTTACCGACGAATCCGGCAAGACCCTCACGGTTACCGGATATTCGAAAAACGCCGTCGCGGTGGATACCTACTATCT
>JAUPLX010000127.1 GCA_030836665.1 Patescibacteria group bacterium | reverse complement strand
ATCCGATCATAATCCGCGTAATCCTGCCGCTCGGGGTCGCTTCCGTCCATTCGGGCCATGACGGCGAAAAATGAGCGGGCGGAATCGGCGAGATCGGAGCGTAGCTGCGCCTTCGATCTCGTTCCGTTCGAGGCTTCCGCCTCCTTTCGCGCCGCGACCTCCTTGCTTATCTGCGTTTCGAGTTCCCGCGTCGTGGCGTTCAATTGCGAAACCTGCCGTTCGAGAGCGAAGTTCCGAGCGGTCGTCTGCTGGTACGAAACGCGTTCTTTCCTCAGACGAGCGAGTTCGGCGAGAATGGTTTCGAGCACGAGGGCCGGGGTATTGGAAACGTGGCCGTATTTTTTGAGCGATTCGGCAATTCGGTCAGCTTCCGCCGCCCGGTTCGCTACCCGTTCGTACAAGCGTTTCGCCCGCGCGGTTTCTTCTTCGGCCGCTTGCCGTTTCTTTTCCGCACCCCGCTGTTTTTCCAACGCCTGGTCTCGGGTGGCGAAGGCTATGTGCCGGTCTTGAATGGCCGAATCTCTCTGGAATTCGGCCCGTTCCAGCGCTTCCATGGCATGGGCGCGCCCGGATTCGGCGATTTCCCGTAGGCGGCGTTCTTCGGCCGTTTCTTCGAGAATCGTTTTCCGATTCGCGACGAATTTCGTTACCGCATCCCGGAGCGTGCCGTTGAGGCGGGAGAGGCGCAGTTCGAGGCTTTCTTTTTCCGAGCGCGCCTGATTTTTCGTGGATTCGAGACGTTCTTCTGCCGTAATGCGCGCCGATTCTTTCTCGTGAGCCGTCCGAAGGGCATACGATACCGCCGCATCGGCGCCTTTGACCGAGATGATGGCGAGATTCGCCTCCACCTTCGCCCGAATCACGTTCGTTACCGCCATGACGCGCTTTCTATCCCTCTCGGTCCGTTCACGGTCTTTGAATACGGAAAAGCGGGCGTCTATTTCCGCGAACGCCTCATCTTCGCCCGACGTGATTCCGCGCTCGACGTCCCGACGCATCTTTTCCACCAACTCCGCTATGCTTCCGCCTTTCCCCCGAACCACTCCGCGCAGCGACGCCTCGAAGTCCCGAAGCATTCCGAGCGCGATGTCCCGCTCCAATGCCGCCATGTCCGAAGCGACTCCGTTCCCGCCCGAATAGGCGCGCAAAAAAAGATTCCGCCCCGACTCTTCGAGTGACGCGGCGTTTCCGAGGATTTTCACGTCCCTTGCTCCCATAGGATGAATTTCGTAATTTATAGTTACTACTGAAACAAAGTCAATAATCCTGGGGGAAATGCCGATTTTTGCCCGGAATCGTCCGATATGTTACCATCGGGATATGACTCGAAACGTAACGCAATACGACGCTATGGCACACATCTCTTCGCCCGGCAGGATTTCTTCTTCGGAATCCGTGAAGGGGATTTCCGGAAAAATAAGAAAATCCCCCCTCGTCGCGGGGATATCTTCGGGGATATCTTCCCGAGTAGCCGCCCTATTGCCTTCGGATGCGAAGACGGCAGCAACCGGATTGGCCGCATATGCCGACGCGGGCGGCTTCGGGCATGTCGAAGCGGTCGTCGAATCCGCCACCCTCCGTTTGAAACGGGTGGATTTTTCCAGCCATGCCGCCGCGGAATCCGAAATCTGCCGCATGCTCGCGAACCCGGCAGTCCGCCAACTTCGTTTTTCCGATTTGAAAACGCTCGAAGAGCGCCGTTTCGTCGCCTCCATCGTGGCGCGTAATTTCCCATTGCTCGAAGTAGGACGCCTCATCCCGGGACATTCCATCGCCAACGTTTCTTTTTCCGGCATTAAAAAACTGAACGACCGCTTCGGACAGGAATTCGTCGACCATATCATCGACGCGGCGAAAGCCTTTCTTCAGGCGGATTTCGAACGTACGTCCGGACACGATACCGCCAATTGGCGCGTCGTACGAGACGACTATCGGAACTTTACGGTGTCCCTCCCCCGTGGGGCGGATCCGGTGAAATCGCTTTTTTGAAAATCCCAAACGGTAACGGGTTTCATTGACGGCGTTATCGAACGGTGCTGATCCGATATCGACCTCCTGTCGAAATCCCGCCGCATGCCATCGGGAAAAATCATTTCTTTCATCCGGCGGAATTTCGGAATTTCGCTCGGCGTTTCCAAAGTTTCCGAGGACGGATCCGATCGCGCGAAACTTGCCGCTTTCCGTGAAGCCGAACTGGCTTCCAAACCCATCCGGCATTCGGGACTCGTCAGACCTTCGGTTTTCGATGCCAAACGAACCCTTGAACTCTCGAGAAAAGCGGTCGCCATAGAAAGATCCATCGTTCGGGAATGGGCGGGGAAACGGTTTCTCATGGGCGGGGTCGAATATCCTGCGGTAGTCGAATTCCGCTCTGAAAAAGTCATTTCTCCCGAATTGCTCCGGACCGTCCGGAAAAACGGCCATGCGTCCGGATTGGTTTCCCCCGAATCCCTCGCGAAAGACGTCATGGGATATCTTCAGGCGCTGAACTCCGGGTTCGACTTCATTTCCCCCGTCCGCTCCGATTCCGATTTCGCCATCGCCTCCGTTCTCGACGGAGCCCTCCGTTCCGGGACGGTGCCGAAGGAAGCGTTTCTCACGACTTTCAAAGGCGCGAGCACGAAGCGCGCGTTCTACGCGAAAACCGAGTGACGCTCCGGCATCCGCATTTACGCGGACATCAAGGACATGGGGCTTCTGAATTTCTCCTCATTTCGAAAAGCGGCGGTCGACGTCGTGGCGAAAAACGACGGAAACGATCCTTCCGCGCTTCTTGCGGGAGCCGACGTGACCCGTGCTTTTACCGATACGGTAGCGGAAGTCCGAAAGAAATTTCCGGAGGCGGAAATCGCTCTCGGAGGAGACGAAATCCTCATCTTTTTTCCCGCGGAGTCGAACGTTTCCGAAGAATCGGCGGTATCGAAGGTCGTTGCGGCGATTTCCTCGCACGGATT
>JAUPLX010000126.1 GCA_030836665.1 Patescibacteria group bacterium | reverse complement strand
GACGTAGACGACGTTGGATACGAGCACCCACAGGTTATGGATGATGGGGCGGAGACCGAAAATCTCCCCGAACGTCCAGTCCGGAGAAAGGAGCCAACCGGCGAGGATGGTCGCCGGAAGGAACAGCATCATGACGAGTTGGATGATGCCGTTGACGGTCGTCGCGGCGGCGTCTCCGGCGGATTTTTCGGCTGCGGGTCCCGCTTTAGCGGCAGGAGTATCGGCAGCAGCAGCGCTCTGAACGAACTCCCCCACCAAAACCCCCTGTTCATCGGTCATGACGGCTTCCGGAAATCCGGAACCGGAGACCCAAGAAAGGGCGGCGGCGGCGAGAAGGGAAAGGAAGCGGGCTTGTTTCAAACCGAAGATATCGGAAATCCGCATTCGGAAATTCATACGGGAGGGCGACAAAAATTGGTCTTACGCCCATTGAACCACATCCTTCGGCAAACCGCAAAAAAACCCGGTACCGTTTCGTTTGACGGTGGCCGGATTGCATATCTTGGTAATAACTCCCCGGCTTAATGAAAAACTTTTTTTTCGAATCAGTCACGGCAAAATAAAAAGCGGCCAAACGGGCCGCTTTTCTTCGAGTTCGCCAAACGCGGAGGATTTTCAATTCCCGCGAAAGTGCTCGGTAACTTTCAATTTGTTTCAACCCTTGGAACCGCTCGCTACCAAGCGAGAGATTTTGACATCGATCGGAACGACGTGGGTTTCGGTCGGTTGACCGGGAAAGAATGTCCCGCCTTTGAGAAAAAAGAGCGGCATGTCTTTCATTTCCACGGCCCGGTACAAGGACACGACTTTGGTTTTCGTTTTTTTGTCAAAATGCACCTCGTATCGCGTAAGTCCGTTACCCGGAAACGCTTCCGTTTTCGACACGGTTTGCGCTGACATCTTCTCGGCGTTGGAATACGCGGAGGTATGTCCGAAAAACGAAATCCCGTATATGAGAATGCAAGATATCGCAATGAGTCGCAAGATAGAAGCCCTTGCCTCACGTTCTTGCTGGTCGAGAATGACTTGTACGTGCTTAACGTCGGAAAAGTCCATATGATCCTCCTGTGTATTGGTTTTCACTTAAAATCCGACTCTCGGATTTTATTCTTCAATTCCCTTGGTATTTAATGAACAGTCTGCTTTTTTCCAACTTCCTGAAAACATTCAGGATAAGTTATCTATATATAGAAAAATACAAAAGTCAATTTTATTTTCTGGCCCCCGTTTCGTTTGACGGTGTCCGGGTTTTGATACTAGTAAAAATACCTGGGGTTTACTGTGCCTTGAATTCGGCTTCGGTCTTGATGAGCTGGAGTTTTTTCATCAGATCCGTGCCGCTGTCGGGAAGGACGATGGTAACGTCTTTTACCAAAGCTTCGCGGTTGTTGATGAGCGTATCGAGAAGCGTCTTGTTGTACGCGTTGAGAACCGTATAGGTCGCGGCGAACTTATCGACGAAAACGAGGTACGTCCGGGCGTAGGTTTCGCGGTCTTTGAGTTCGAGGTACTGCGTCAGGTAGTCTTCGGTCTTGTCGTAGTCGAGATTCTTGTACGCCGCCGAAAGCCCGGCTTTGACCGCTTCGGTCTTGGTGACGGAATCGTTTACGGCCTGTTGGAGTTCGGCGCGTTGGGCCGAAAGCGTGCGGAGATAATCGTTCGTAGACTTGTAGCGGTACTTGAGCTGGTCTACGAAACTTTCGAGCGTCGCTTGGCGGTCGGACGATTGGTCGAGAAGCTTGTTGACGTCGGTTTTCAGAATGTTCAAGTATTCGCTCACGGCCACCATATTGCTCGAAATCACCTTCTTGCGCCCTTCGCCTTTGTCGCCCAAGGCGGCCGAAATCGGCATGACGTCCTCGTAGAGGCGGACGGGGGTCTCCTGTTTGGCTTTGGTGGAAAGCCCCATGTTGAGGGAAAGCGCGACCGCGGTGTCGCCCATGTAGGGAACCGACTTCCGTTTGAAGGTCACGTCGTTCCCGCTCGCGCTGGCTTCGCTTCCCACCGATACCGACCGGTAGTAGGTGTACGCGAGGTTCACGAAAAAGGAGAGGAGGATTCCGAGAAGGAGGACGCGGCGGACGAAGTCCTTGATTTCGGCGCGCAAAACCATACGATTACGGGCAATGGACGGCGCGTTGGCAAATGCCTTGGCGCTTGAAGAATACGCCCCCAATCTTAGTCACGGAGAACCTTTTTGCAAATGCGGAAAATCAAAGCTTCATTCCTGCTTCTCGCCGCGTTCGCGACGCCGGTTTCGACGTTCGCCCCGGCAGTGTCGGTGAAAGACGCGTACGACTACCGCGAAAACGTCTTTTCCGTGAAGCCGGAAAACCGCGCGACGTATGCCGGATCAGCATCGCTCACGGACGTACCAAAAGTCGTCTCCGGCTTCGAAACCGAAGGCGCCGTCAGTCTGTGAGACGGCGTGACGAGCCTCGTTCTCGCGCTTCCGAAGAGATACGCGGTAGAGAATTCCGAAGACGTCCGGATCGTTTTCCGCACGGCCGAACGGACCGAAGTGCGCTTCGCCGATACGGAAGACGGCGGTGCCGAAATCAACCGGGACGGACGGATATTCTCCTCGCCGGCGGTATTCCCTTCAGTCGATCGGGTTTCCTACCGGATCGTATCGAAAACGCCCCTCCCCCCCGGAACCGAAATCATCGCCACCGACGTTTCCTCCAAATCCCTCCGTTTCGAAATCTGAGCCCCGCCCGCTTCCGCGGCGGCCGGAGGACTGAATGTCGTAAGCCGGGCCGAATGGGGCGCCGACGAAAGTCTCCGATACAAGGATTCCGCGACGTGGAAGCCCATTTTCGACAAGCTCGCGGCGGAAGGCGAAGGCGAAATCAGCGCCGACACGAAAGCCTACCGCGAAAAAATGGCCCGCATCGAAGCGCATATCGCGAGCGCCTTTCCGGACCAATACTCCCCGGTCGAAACCATCAGCCAAGAAAACGGGCACGAGCTCGTTTGGCCGATCGAAAAGACCCGGAAGGTTGAAAAAGTCGTCATCCACCACACCGCCGAGAACAATCTCAAAGATCTCGACGACGCTTCCCTCCTCCGTTCCACCTACCGCTACCATTCGGTTACCCGAGGATGGGGCGATATCGGATACAACTATATCGTCGGACAACGGGGAACCGTCTACGAAGGCCGCACGGGCGGCGATTACGTCGTCGGAGCGCACGCGGCATGGAACAACCGATCCACCGTGGGGGTGAGCGTCATCGGAAACTTCGAAGTCGACAACCTCAATGCCGAACAGGAGGCGGGGGTGCGCTCCGTCCTTCAGGCGCTTTCGAAAAGATACGGCATCGATTTCTCCAAAACTTCCTCCGCCCACCGGGAATGCAAGAAATCCGCCGGGTGCGACGTCGAAGATTACGAAACCCCCAATCTCGTCGGACACCGCGACGTCGGATACACGTCCTGTCCGGGTCAGAATTTTTACGCGAAACTTCCCGCATTGAAGAAGGAAGCCGCCTATTCGCTCGGGCTCAAACCCGTGGAGAATCCGAAATACGCGAGCTATCTCGCGAATAAGAACGCTTCGGTAGTGGCATCGTCCCCTTCCGTCCGTGCTAAAAACCTCCCGAAAGGACCGACGGTACGGATCCTCCTTTCGTATCCGGCACGATCGTCGGTTTCCATCGAAGGGTTCTCCAGCGCTCCGCGCTTCGGGAACGCTTCGATGTCGGGAACGCTGAAAAAAAACGCCCCGCTGAAGATCGAATCGTCCGCCGGAGACAATCTCTCGCTCGTCCTTTCGGAAAAAAAGATCGGCAACTTCCTGAAGAAAACTTCGGTCAAATTGGGAAAAACCGCCTTTTTCCAATCGGACGTACTCCGCGTGAAAAGTTGGGATAGGAAACCTTCCTGGGATAAAACCGGGACTATGAACGACAACGTTTTCCGAGGAAAGATCGAAATCCGGAGCGAAAACGGAAAGATCGTCCTCATCAACGAACTTCCGCTCGAAGACTACCTCAAGGGGCTCGCGGAAATCAGCAATACCGACCACCCGGAAAAGATTAAGACCATCCTCGTGGCGGCGAGGAGCTACGCGTATTTTTACTCCAAAAAGGAAAACCGGAAGTTTCCCGGAAAACCCTACGACGGGTCCGACGATCCCGAAGTATTCCAAAAATACCTCGGATACGGATACGAACTCCGCTCGCCGAACGTAACTCAACTCGTCGACGAAACGAACGGCGAAGCCATTACGTACTCGGGGTCGGTCATTAAGCCGTGGTACTTCTCCGAATCCGACGGGCGCGTCCGGTCGTATAAAGAATACTGCCAAGCCCGAGTGGATTCGGGAACCCTTCCGAACACGACGGAATGCAAGGACATCCCCTACCTGATGGGCGGGGTCGATCCGGGCGGGGTCGGACGTTCGCTCAAGGGACACGGGGTCGGAATATCCGGCATCGGCGCGACGTATTTCGCGAACAACCTGGAATGGAAATATCCCCAAATCATCGGATACTACCTCGAGGGGACCCAAGTAAAAAAAGCGTATTAGCCGTTTCGGAAAAACGAAAAGAAAGCCCGCGTAACGCGGGCTTTTCAAACGTTTCGGACGGGAGCGTCAACTGCCGGCACCCGGATAATCGCAACGGTGGCGGCCGCAGGGGGCCGTAGCTTTGCATTCCGGATTCCGACAATGGACTTCCCCTTGAGGCTGGGCGGGGTCGGAGCCGGAACCGTCGGCGGATTTCTCCTTGGTATGGTCCACATCTTCAACCCGTCTGTATTCTCCTTCGATCGTCGCCATGGCGTTTCCTCCTTTTTAAAAAAGCCCGAGCGGTGCGCAATATACGCAACCGGAGGAAACCGTCAACGGTTTGTCGCGCATTCGGAAGGATTCGCGCACTTTACAAACGGCACGAATCCGCTAATCTCCGAACCGTACCCCTTTCCACGATCCCATGCGTTGTCCGAAGTGTAAGAACCTCGATACCAAAGTCATCGACTCCCGCATCGCGGAAGACGGAAAATCCATCCGGCGTCGACGCGAATGCGAAAAATGCGAATCGCGTTTCACGACGTTCGAACGTATGGAATTCGTCAACTTCCTCGTTACGAAATCCACCGGGGAAGAAGAACTCTACGACCGGTCCAAAGTCGAGCGCAGCATCCAGAAAGCCGTCTATAAGCGCAACGTCGACCACTCCGCCATCGAAGCGATGATCAACGACCTCGAGAACGAGTGGGCCGCCAATAAGAAGGGCATAACTTCCAAGCGCATCGGAAAAGACCTCCTCCGGCGATTGAAGGACATCGACCAGGTCGCCTACGTGCGCTTCGCCTCGATCTACCATAATTTCGAAGACGTGAGGCAGTTCGCCGAATTCATCAAGAGCGAATTCGAGTAATCGTAAAAAAGGGGTCGGGGCGAACGGGCCTGGCTCCTAGGGTCCTGAAGTCGCTGCGGCCTCGCTCGCCCCTACCCCCTCTCCCCCCCTCGACGCTCATGATTACCCTTATCGATCTCTCCCGCTCGCCAAAGCTCTCGGCCTACGTCAGTCGGGAGTTTTTCGAGCGGGCAGAGTCGGTGTTGGAAAAAAAGGGGCGCATCCTGGTGTATTTCAATCGGCGGTGAGCCTACCGCGCGTTCGTATGCCAAGATTGTTCCTACGCTTTCGGCTGTCCGAGGTGTGACCTCGCGCTCGCGCTCCACGTCTCCCCGGAAAAACGCCTCCTCTGCCACCATTGCGGCCATAGCGAAAACGTTCCGGAACGTTGTCCGAAATGTTCCGGGGTCCATCTGAAGGGCTCCGGAATCGGCATACAGGCTTTCGAAGAAGAAATACGCAAAGCCTTTCCCAATGCGGCAGTAGTCCGACTCGATTCGGACGCTTCAAAAACCAAGACCGAACAAAACGGAATCGACGCGGCCGACGTGGTGCTTTCGACGAACCTCTACCATAAGAACGATCCCGGGCATTTCGACCTCGTCGTATTCCCCTGTCTCGAATCCGAACTCGTCGCGAGCGAATACGACATCGAGGAAAAGGTCTATGCCCATGTCCGGTACGCCGCTAAAAACGCCGATACCGCCATCGTGCAGACGTATTCGCCCCATTCGCCCCTCGCCCGTTCGCTCATGGAGGGAAATTACCGCGAATTCCTTACGAGAACGCTTTCCGAACGGAAGCGTTTCGGATATCCGCCGTATTCGAAAATCGCCTACGTCACGGTATCGGAACGGCGGCGGGAAAAAGCCGAGGAGTCGGTAGTCCGACTGAAGAACAAACTCGAAATCACCGAACGCGAGGGAAAATTCGACGTAACGGTACTCTCCGACCCCTCGCTCCTGACGAAGCGCGCCGACGAATGGATCGGGAAAATCGTCGTAAAAGGCCCGCGGGCGGCGGACCTTTTGGAATCCCTCCGTATCGAAATCGTCCGCAACCGGAACGTCCGACTCGAATGGAAATAGCGGAAAGGACTAGTTCAATACGATGGATTTCCGATAGGTAACGCTGGCTACGGCGCTGGCGAACAATAGGAAACCGAAGACGATGAAGAATCCCATGAACCCGAATATCGCCAAGAGGACTCCGCCCATGAGGAGGCCGATGACGTTCGCGAGATTCTGAATGATCTTCATCGGCGAAGCGGACGCATTGGAATCGATTTCGGTAAGATCGAGCTTCTTCGCGTAGAAATTGTTATACACGTCGAGAAATACCCCCTGCGAAACGCCCATGCCCGCGGCATATCCCAAACTGTTGACGATACCGAGGGCGACGAACACGACGACCGACGAAAAGAACGCCATCGCCAAAAGGGAACCGGCAGAAAGGACCAATCCGAAAGTGACGACCGGCAATACGCCGATTTTTTTTGACATCCCGATGAAGAAATCCTGCGTAACGAACGCCGGTATGACCATTATGGCAAGAATGATGTAGGCCATCTGCGCCGAGGAAATCTTTGCCAAGTGTTCGATAAGGAAGGAGGTGGCGAACGTATCCCAAAAACCGAAGATCAACACTACGGAGGCGGCCCAAAGCATTCCGAAATGGAAGGGTTGTTCGGCAATGACCTTTCTAATGAGGAGGGATTCCTTTTTCGTACCGGCGACGATTTCGGCGAGATTGAATTTGGCCTTTTCCGGCATCGGTTTGAGGAAGACGAATTTCGCGGTCTTGGCCGCAGTGGCGAAATCGGCCTTGCTCAAGTATCCGATGGCGTATTCCTTCGCGGATTCGACGTTTCGGATTTTCGCGACGATCTTCAATTTGCTGATGGCGGAAAAATCGATCGTGCGTTCGGAATTGTCGAAATAGCTCATCATGAACCCGATAAGGATGATGACGAAGGTGATGAGCACGAGAACCGCCACCGTCGGATTGAAAGCCAAGATGAAACCGGACGCTACGAGGCCGACGAGCGAACCTCCTCCGACGAAGATGTTGTTCTTCGAGATGATGTTGGAATATTCCGACGGGTCCGCGTTATTCAGAATGTAGGAAAGCGTGGTGATGTCGTTCACTTCTTTCGCGAAACCGTAGAGCGTAGCCGCCAAGATGATGAGGAGGACGTTCGTTCCGGAATCGAGAAGCGATCCGAGCGCGGTCGTTATCGAACTTCCGGAAGTCGGCTGGAAAAGCGAGGATGCGTAGATGAACTTCAAGAATACCAAAGACGCGCCGAGCATCGCGACTCCGGCGAACAAATAGAGCCGCTTCGCATAGAAATAGCGCTGCAGGATTCCTACCGGAATGTCGAGCACGAGGGAAACGAGGTTTCCGAACCCGAGAAACAATCCCACGAGAATCGCGGAACCGAGTTCGATACCGAAAAAATAAACGACCGTAAAGTGGAACAGCATCCATACGAAACCGATGAACGCGCTGACGTAGTGGAGATTTTTTCGGCGGATGCGGTCCGACTCGGTTTCCATCGTCACGAAGTTCGTCTCGCTCCCCTGCCCTTCCGATACGTTGGCGGCGAGACTTTTCGCCTGCTCGATACCGGTGGCCACCTTACTCGTAACCTGCGAAACGACCTGGGTCTTGATGGAAGAAGCTTGGGTCGCGATGCGATCGAGATGCGGCGCTATGAAAGAAGCGCTTGCCGGAGCGCTCGGAGAAGGGGTTTGGGTTGGAGGGGGATTTCCCGGAACCGGAGTCGGGGTTTCCGGAACGGGATTCATTGGGGTTTCCGGCATGATCGCACTTAAACGCTAACTGGAGCATGCTACCATATTTCCCGATTCCGCGCAATTCCTTACGGCATGGGGAAACGGTATTCCGCGAACCGGAACATGAGGATTCCGCCGGTCATGGAAACGTTGAGGGATTTTTTCTTTCCCCGCATCGGAATTTCGAGCACCGTATCGCATTTGGCAAGCACTTCCGCGCTCACTCCGTCGATTTCGTTTCCGAGAATCAGACAGTATTCGGCATCCGCTTCAGGGATGAACGTTCGGTAATCGACGCTCCGGTCGGAGAGTTCGAGTCCGATGATTTTCACCCCCCGCGCGGAAAGTTCGTCCAAGAGCGAAAGAACGTCTTCCCGGTATTCCCAAGGCACGAAATTTTCGGCCCCGAGGGCGGTCTTCGAAATTTCCGGACGCGGTGGCGTGGCGGTGATGCCCGTGAGGTAAATGCGGTCGAAACCGGCGCAATCGGCGGTCCGAAAGAGCGCCCCGACGTTATGGAGCGAGCGGATATCAGAGAGGAGGAGGGAAGTTTTCAAGAGAAATTACATACGGAAACGGATGGCTTCGACGACTTTTCGAACGTCTTCGGGGATTTCCTTCGGCATCAGGGCTTCCACGACGACGTAGAGGTCCCCCGAACGTCATCCGGAATTCTTCCCCTTGCCCTTGACCCGGAATTTCGTCCCGGGTTTCGTATTTGGAGGAACCTTGAGCGAAAGCCTCTTGCCATCCAGGGTTTCGAGGGGGATTTCGGTACCGAGGAGGAAGTCGAAAAACGGTACCGCGCGGTTGACGGTTACGTCCAACCGCTCCGGAGGGGATTCCGGCCGGTAATGGGTCCGACGGGAAGGGTTTGCCGAACCCATGCCGTCGAACAGATCGGAAAAATCGAAGGTCTGGGAAGCGCCGCGTCCTCCGGACGGCCCCGAAAACCCGTGAAAAAGGTCTTCGAAACCGGAGAAACCCGCGGATCCTCCCGAACGCCCCGAGAAACCGCCCGCATCGGACGAACCGAAGGTATCGTAGTTTTTCCGTTTCTTCGCATCGGAAAGAATGTCGTACGCCGCCGAGACTTCTTTGAATTTCTCTTCGCTCGCCTTGTTTCCCTCGTTTTTATCGGGATGGTGCTTCATCGCCAGCTTGCGATACGCCTTTTTTATCTCGTCGACCGTGGCATCGCGGGAAACTCCGAGGATTTCGTAAGGATTTTTTTTCATGTTACGGTGCGGATACCCGATAAATTCAAAGGAACTCTTTCGCTCGTCCCGCCAACCGGTATGCTTGCACCGAAGGATACGGGTGGGAAAATTTCGAACCGTGGCGACCGACTTCGAATTCCGATTTCGCACCGAGCGACGATACGGTGACGTACCCGGTCGACGTAGCGGGAAGAGGGACGTTCACGGCCGTTCCGGCGGAAACCGCGGCTTGGGAATACGGTACCCCGTTCGCGTCGTAGGTAACGAATTCCACCGTGTCACCGGAAGCTACGTACGCTTCGAAATCGGCGCTCGAAGCCTTCGAAAGGATTTCGAAACGGTACGGAATTCCGCCGAATACCGACCCGGAATAGATGATTCCGTCATCTTGCGGCGATTCGAGAAAATAGTACGAGGACGAGGACGCGACGGATTGGAGATCGGCAGAGGCTCGAATGAGGGAATCGTTGAGGGACGAGGTCGAACGTACCGATATCTCCCGGGAAGTCACGTCGGAGAGCATTTGCGTAAGACTCGTGCGGAACGCTCAAAAAAACGCGATAAGAAACGTCGAAAGGAAAACGGCGTACAAAAGGATGGATCAGCGGCGGTATGCGGTCATTCGTTCGGAACTCATCATGAGTGGGCGCATCGTATCGGTTTTTCGGACTTTTTCAATTGGGCAATCCCGCTATACTCTACGAGAAAACCGGCCCGAAGGCCGGTTGGGAGTCAAGCTTTCCGGGGTTTCTCCGAGAAAGGCAGGACGATGGCGGATGTGATAAGGACGAAAGCGACGAACGCGATGCCGACCAAGAGAAAGAAAAGCGAAGCGATAACGCCGACTTCCCAGAAAACGACGAACCCCAAGTAGAGGGAGAAACGCGTTCTCCAGGAGAATTGGATTCCCCGTTCCCTCTTGGATATTGCGAAAAACAGTTTGTGAGCCAAAAAGGCCACGGCCCCGTGAATCGCGAGAAACGCGAATACGGTTTGCCAAAAACCGAGTCCAAACATATTGCCTCCCTTATTGTCAATAACGGACCGTTACCGATCCTAACGCCAAAAATGCCCAAGTCAACGGAAAAAATCCCCACCATCCTTTCCCGGCTTCCGGAATGCCCGGGAGTATACCAGATGAAGGACTCCGCGGAAAAAACCATCTACGTAGGAAAATCGGTCAATCTCAAGAGTCGGGTATCCTCGTATTTCAACGGGACGTCGTCGCTCGGACCGGCGAAAAAACAGATGGTAGCGCGGATAGCGGACATCGAAATCATCGAAACCCGAACGGGCACCGAAGCGCTCGTGCTCGAAACGAACCTCATCAAGGAGATGCGCCCGAAATACAACGTCCTCATGAAGGACGACAAAGACCTCGCGTACGTCCGTATTTCCGATGGGCCCGTCAGCGCCGTAGAGAGAATCCGCGTCCGGGGAAAAGGCGGGAAATACTTCGGGCCCTATCCTTCGGGCTCGGGCATCTCCGCCTGCCTCGAACACCTTCGGAGACTTTTTAAGATTCGGTCGTGCCGTATGGCGTTCGAATACGCCCAGGATGAGGACGCGTCGGGAATTCCCATCGAATCCTCCGGCTCTTTAGGGGAAATGCCGTCGGATTCCGATAGGAATTCCCGACGCGTCCGAATCGTCTCCAAAGCCGGTAGGACTCCGCCTTGCATGGACTACTATATCGGCATCTGTCCGGCCCCTTGCCTCTTGAAAAGAGAAACGCTCAAAGAGCACGCGAACAACGTCGCCAAGTTGGAAAAATTCCTCCAGGGCGAACGTTCGGAAGTCATCGAAGGATTGGAATCCGAAATGCGTGAGCGAGCGAAAAACCTCGAATTCGAGGAAGCGCAAAAAATCAAGGAGCGCCTCGCGGCGGTACGGGCGCTCTCGGAAAAACAGATCGCGAGAAACTCCGTTACCGACGAAGCCGACGCGTTCGTCATTTTAGAAAAAAACGGGCGCAATTACGTGGGATTCTGCCGCATCCGGGATACCGAACTCCGATCCCTTTCGCGCCACTCGGCGGACAACCCCCTGGAAGAGACGGCGGAAGGGCTTTCGGTAGCATTTCTTTCGGAACTTTACGCTTCCGAAGACGCCGACCTCCCGAAAATCCTCTTTCTCGAACGCGAAATCGGCGATGCCGATTTCATGGCGTTCTTAAAGGAAAAGGGCGTCCGCGTGGAATTCCCCCAAATCGGACCTAAGGCCGAACTTCTTTCATTCCTCCGGACGAACGTCGCCGGATACGCGCTCCGGGACGGAATGGAAAAGATTACCAAACGGGCCTTCGGACGGACGACGATGGTTTCGATTCTCGAAGGCATCGGGTTCGAGGCGCCGAAGAAGGGCGAAATCGAATTCGAATGTTACGACATCTCCCATACCGACGGGCATTTTACGGTGGCTTCCCGGGTCGTGACGACCAATGGAAAAGCGAATCCGGCGAAATATCGGAAATATAAGATCAAGACTCTCGAAGACGGAAAGATCGACGATTTCGCGAGCATGCGCGAAGTCATGTACCGGCGCGTTCTCGAAGGATTCGAAGCCGGGAATTTTCCGACCATGATCGTCATCGACGGAGGAAAGGGGCAACTCTCTTCCGCGCGCGACGGAATGGAACGGGCAGTGGAAGAATGGAAATCCCGGGAACCTGAGTCCGGTACGGCGATTTCTGAAGCCGACAAAGACGGGTTCGTCCGGAAGGAAGGAGAACGGACGGGTCTGGCTCCTAACGGAGTTGAAGTCGCTGTGACCTCGTCCGTTCTCCTTCCTTCCGACCCCGGGCATTCCGAGACTTTGGCATGAGCCGTCCCGGACTCGGGTTCCCGGGACGTTCCTTCACTCCCCTTCCTCTGTTCCCTTGCCAAGCGCGAGGAAGAGGTCTTCACCGAAGAATCCGACGAAAGCGTTCGGTTCGGAAAGGGTTCGGCCGAACTCGCGGTCCTTCAGAATCTCCGGGACGAAGCCCATCGGTTCGCCATTACCTTCAATCGGAAGACCCGTTCGAAAGCGATGAAAAAGAACGTGCTCGAGGAATTGCCGGGATTCGGCCCCGCGGCACGGAAGAAAATCCTCGCCGCCGCCGGTTCCATCGAGGGGATTCGAGAACTCGACCGCTCGGAACTTGAAAAAATCCTCAGTAAACCCCAAATCGAAACGCTCGAAAACCACGCGCTCCTATAAACGAAAAAGCGACTGCGGGGTTTTCAATATGCGCGGGTTTGCCTTTCTCAGCACCGCTGGTATACTGCCGGAAGCAGTGGCCGATACGTACCTGAGAAACCCGAAAAAACCTCGCCGAATGTCGATTTCGAAAGACATAGAGAACAAGATCAATATCGTCGAGCTCGTCTCCAAGTACGTCCCGCTAAAAAAAGCCGGGACGAATTTTAAGGCGTGCTGCCCGTTCCATAACGAGAAAACGCCGTCGTTCATCGTCTCCCCCGCGAAAAACATCGCCTACTGTTTTTCGTGTCACAAGGGCGGGGGGCCGCTCAATTTCCTCATGGAAATCGAGAAGATCGAGTTCCGGGAAGCGCTGCAGATCCTCGCTAAAGAAGTGGGCGTGGAACTGCGGACCGATTTTTCCAAAGAAACGGAACGGCGTACCGACGTCTACGAAATCTACAAGCTCGTCGCCGAAAATTACCACGCCGAGCTCTTCCTTCCGGAGAACCGCGAAAAACTCGAATACGTCCGTTCCCGCGGGCTCTCCGACGAAACCGTTACGAAATTCAAAATCGGATATTCCGGCAATCCCCGCGAACTGTTCGCGAAACTCAAGGCCCGGGGAATCCCCGAATCCGAGCTCCTCGATTCCGGTATTTTCGTAGGCCCATGAAGGGATAAGTTCTACGGGCGCGTCATTTTTCCCATCGCGAATTATTCGGGAAACGTCGTCGCGTTCACGGGGCGCGTCATCGGTGCCGGGGAGCCGAAATACCTCAACTCCCCCGCTTCCAAAATTTTCGACAAGAGTTCCATCCTCTACGGCCTCAATCTCGCCAAAGGCGAAATCGGCAAGCGGGGTTCCGCCATCGTCGTCGAGGGGCAGATGGACACCGTATCGCTCCACCAAGCGGGCGTGACGAACGCCGTCGGCATCAGCGGAACGGCGTTGACGAAAGAACACGCGAGCTATCTCAAACGCCTCACGAACAAAATATTTCTCTGCCTTGACTCCGACGACGCGGGAACCAAAGCCACTTTCGCCAGCATCGAAGCCCTCGCCAACGAAGATTTCGAAGTGCGTATCATCCGCATCCCCTCAGGGAAGGATCCCGACGAATTCGTAAAAAACGGGGGGGACTTCGACGAATTGCAAAAAAAATCGCTCTCGGTAGTGGAATTCTTCATTTCGGAAGGCGGACGGAAATACGACCTTTCCTGAGCGCCTGGAAAGACCGCCATGATCCGCGATCTTCTCCGGTTCGTCCGAGGATTGACCGACCGGATCGAAGCGGATATGCGACTCCGGGAGATATCGCGCGCGCTCGACGTCTCCCTTGAAACGCTCTACGCGGAAATGCGGGGAATCCGGGAAAAACGGCCGGAAGAACGGCAGACCGAAAAAAAGGAAGGGTTCGAGATTGGCGAAATCCTTGCGGCGTACTGTACGCTCTACGGTTTTTACGATTTGTTTTCGGAGATTTTTCCGTATACTCCGGCACATTGCCGGGAAATCCCGTCTTTTTCCGTTTTGGAACGAATCGTTACCGCTCGCGACCCCGAAGCCGCCGGAATCGACCCAAACCGACATAAAGCCGTGGAAGTCTCGGTCGAAGCAGAAAATGCCGAACTCGCCGAAGAAGCCGTAAAAGACAAATTCGTAAAACTCCTCTCCGGAGTTGCGAAAACCGCTTTCGAAAAAGAAAAATCCGATTTGGCCGAACGTTTCGATCCAAAAAGCGAAGAATACTTCGCCGCCATGGTCGCGCTCCTCGAGAAGGGCAAAAAACTCGGTATCAAAACGAATCGCGCGTAAAACCATCACCCTTACGAGAATGCCGAAGAAGCAAGATCCGAAGCAGGATGCCACGGGCATCGAAGAAGTCGACCTCACCAACGTCGAAGCGCCGGATGACGGACTCTTCGACGTCGTCATCGACGTGAAGAAGATTGGCAAAAAGAAACCCGGATTCGAAGGCGCGGCCTTCGGCGGAGAAGAAGACGAAATTCTCTCGGAAGCCGGACTCACCACCACGTTCAGCGTTGCCGATACCGAATTCGAAGAGGAATTCGAGGAAGAATTCGAAGAGGAATTCGAGGAAGGGGAAGAAGGCGAGGAAGGGGAAGGCGGAGGAAAAAAGAAGCGTGAACGCGGCCTTGCCCGAATGCCCATCGACCGATCGCAAGACAAGCGCCGTATCGGAAAAGGCCTCCAAAAGTTCATCGACGTCACGGTTCCCGCCGAAATGCTCGAAGGGCTCGATGAGACCATGCAGAACCTTTTCAAAAAGGGAAAGGTCGAAGGTCGCATCACCCATGACGAACTCATGGCGGCGTTACCGAATGCCGAAGACGACCTCGACAAACTCGATGAAATCTACACCCGCCTCTTGAAACTCGGGGTCGAAGTGGTCGATTCCCTCGATAAGGAAGAGCTCTTCAAACACGACGAGAAGGAAAAAGCCCACGAAATCGACCTCTCCGAAATTTCGGACGACTCGATCCGCATGTACTTGAACGAAATCGGCCGTTTCGCCCTTATCGACGCGGAAGAGGAAGTCCGTCTCGGACGCCTCATCAAGCGCGGAGACCAATCGGCCCGCCGCAAGCTCGCCGAGGCCAATCTCCGCCTCGTCGTTTCCATCGCCAAGAAATACATGGGCCGCGGACTCGGGCTCCTCGATCTCATCCAAGAAGGAAACGTGGGGCTTTTCCGCGCCGTCGACAAGTTCGATCCGGAAAAAGGCTTCAAGTTCTCCACCTACGCCACCTGGTGGATTCGTCAAGGCGTTACCCGCGCCATCGCCGACCAGGCACGCACCATCCGCGTTCCGGTCCATATGGTCGAAACCATCAACCGTTTCACCCATACTTTCCGCCGCCTCACGCAGGAACTCGCCCGCGAACCGCTCATGGAAGAACTCGCGCTCGAATTGGACATGGACATCCGCAAGGTCCGCCAAATCATGCGCATTTCGCAGGACATCCTCTCACTCGATTCCCCCGTCGGCGGCGAAGAAGACACGACCCTCGGGGATTTCGTCGAAGACGACAAGTACCTCACGCCCGACAAGGCCGCGAATCTCACGCTCCTCAAGGAAAACCTCTACGAGATGCTCGATTTCCTCACCCCGCGCGAACGCAAGATCATCATCATGCGTTTCGGACTCGACGGTGGCGAAATCCACACCCTCGAAGAGGTTGGCAAAGAATTCGGCGTCACTCGCGAACGCGTCCGCCAAATCGAAGCGAAAACCCTAGAGAAACTCCGCACCCACCCGAGCGCGGATAAGATTCGGTTTTTCAATTAAGCAACCATATGAAAGGGCATGAGGATGCTTCCTTTAAAATCGCAGACCAGTTCGATCGGAACTACCGACGTTTCAAGTTCGTTTGAATATTAGGAAGCATCCTGCTCGTCATACGTATAATCGAGATATGATTTTCCAGGGGGTTAGGTATCGAACCCACCCGGATAACATGGCATTATTCCATGTTCATAATCTTTCTTTTCTTTATCCCGGTTTTCGCGAGAGTCTGCTTGCAAGAAATCTTTATTCGTAAAATTCCCTCATTAGAACAGCCTGTCCCACATCACTTTTTCTTTGGATTACGAGGAATCTGAAGATTTGACACATTCAGTTTTCGAAAACTTCTCGAAATGGAAAACGAATGTATCAAAAAATATACAGAAGAGTGATTATATTCGCTGTCCCTGATAAGTTTTGAGACATACTTGAAGAATTGAGAAAAGAAAAAGGTGCTTGAAAGTTATTTGGCCATGATTTCTTTGTTATTTCTCATGATCACACTGTGTATTTGGTTGTTAATGTATCTTAATACTGGTTTTAAAGACTGGCTTATAGTAAGAATATAACGTCGTCAATACTTCTACCCATGTTCGAAATCAACGTCGGAACCCTCATCGAAAGCTATTCGGGAGATTCGCAAACGCTCGAATTTTCCGGGGACGTCATTCCCGGCACTTTCGCGGATATCGAAACGCTCTCCCCTCTTT
>JAUPLX010000125.1 GCA_030836665.1 Patescibacteria group bacterium | reverse complement strand
TTGACGAGCTCGTCGGAAATGAGCGCGAAACGGTTTTTCCAAGGAACGTCGATGGAATTACGTTCAAAAAGGGCGAGAATCAGATCACGAATCATTTTCGACTGTCCGTAGTCAGCCTGAAAGACGATATGGAGGTCGAAAGATCCCGGATTCGCTACCGAGCGGTCGACGAAATCAAGCAAATCTTGATACTCGAGTTGTGAGATATCAACCTGGAGTTGAGAATCCATTCCAAAGCGTAAGAAAACACTTAAGACGAGTCTATCCCATAGTAGAATAAAAGTCAAAAAAAGCCCCTTGCGGGGCTCTTTTGATGTCGCATGACTAGCGAACCGCTTCCTTGAGAGTCTTTCCTGCGCGGAAAACCGGGGACTTGAGCGCCGGGATGGTGATCTTAGCGCGGGTCTTCGGGTTAACGCCATTGCGTGCAGCACGCTTGGAAACCTTGAAAGCACCGAAACCAGTAACGTTGACTTCGTCACCCTTCTTGAGCTGAGCAGTGATTACGTCGATCATGGTGTTGAGAGCCTTCGTAACGGCATCCTGGCTGAGACCTGCCTTAGCGGAGACCTCCTTGATGAAATCCTGCTTCTTCATAAGCGGTTATGAGATTAGGAAAATAACCGAAGGGATTATACGCGGAAAAAAACGGACGCAAATGATTTTTTTCCGCATTGGTGCGAACCCGGTGCGGAAAAAGACGATTTATACCCGAATTTTGGCTTCCCATTGCGGAAATCGAATTTTTAAACTTTTCTCGGAAAAACGTCGTTTTCCGCAATGGGAAAGGACGAAATCGGGTATTTTTGAACGATTATTTTTCACTTCGAAAAAATTTTGACTTGCCTCATATTTTCCTTAGTATGCGCCCGCTTCGAAAAGAAGTTGCCGTATTCCTCGATAGCTCAGCGGTAGAGCAACCGGCTGTTAACCGGTGGGTCACAGGTTCGAATCCTGTTCGGGGAGCCATCGATAATGAAAAACGCGCCACCCTTACGGATGACGCGTTTTGTATTATCGATACGGATGCGAGACGAACAGGATTCGAAACCGCAGGCACACGGCCGAGCGCTTGTCGCGAGGTCGGGAGGAAGCCGACGAAGCGGCTTCCCATGCCAAGGCGTTTTCCGAAGCGAGCGTCCGGCATAGCCGGCGCGACACTGAGGAAAAAGAATCCTATTCGGGGAGCCATTCATGATTTTCAGCATGACATTCGTTAATTGCCCCTCCCAGAAATTCGTGGTACCATGCGGTACGGTATCAGCATAACCTTCCGATGCTCGAATCCGGCCCGTCCGAACTGATGATCCAAGAAGCCCCCCTCCCCCGCGAGGGAGTTTCAACGTCTCCAGAGCGGGTCGAAGCAGCGGAACGGGACGTGAGGAGAAGCCGGGAGCTCCGCGAAAGCCGCACGGACCAGGAGCACCGGGACAAGGAAGACGGGATTCGGGGATTGGACGAGGCGTTCGCCATCCAAAACGTCCGCGAGGCTCAGGGAGCAGGAAAACCGCCGGAATCCTCGGCGGACAGAATAAAAATCGCGGAATACGGCAACCTCGCGAACTTGGCGTACGTGGATTTCGCATCGGGGCCGGACGGAAGCCCCAAAGCCACCTGAGCGGCGCTCGACCCGCTGTCGTTCCCGAACGTGCGGGATTTGGACCGCGCAGGCGCGGCGCTCACCGACGATGAAAAAGTACTGAAGGCATTCCTCGACAAGAATCCGACCGAGAATTTCCGCCCACGGCTCGCGGATTTCGGGCGTTCGGGGGCGGCGGGCGACGTTTCCGAAATCCTCTACGTGGCAACCGGCGGAAAATTCGACGGCGCGGGAATCGCCGCGAAACTCGCCACGAGGCGATGAGTGCAGCCCGAGATGCCAGTAATGTACGCGGAACTCAGGCCGGAGTACCGCGCAACGCTCACCGACGTGGAACGTCCTACGTACGTTCCGGAAAAGGCGGCCGGGGCGGATTCCGAGATGTCCGAAAGTGAGAAACTCCGGACGCTCCGCTTACAGGCGGGATTGGAACACGTCCGGAAATACAAGGCCGAAGAGGGTTCCGAACTCTTCGAAGAAATGAAGGCGAAAGGGCATTCGGTCGTCGACCGTTTCCCAGACAAGGAGAACGGGGAATCCTGATCCTCGGGCTTCGCTGCCATCGCGACGAAGGACAAGGACGGGCGCGTTACGGTATCCGTACGGTGAACCGAGCTCACGGACTTCTGAGACCTCTGAGCGGACTTTAAGCTGATATTGAAGCGGGTTCCGGAAAACCAGACCCGCGACCTCGTGAAGTTCATGGACCGAGTATTGTCCGGGCTTCCGCCCGGGGAGAAGGTGCGATTGTCCGGACATTCGCTCTGAGGGGCCTTGGTCCAGATAGGGAGTGTGATCTACGGCGACAGGATCGAGGAATCGTACACGTTCAACTCCCCGGGAGCGAAGGGGCTCGCAGCAGACCCGGGGTCGCAACCGGAGTACGCGAGGGGAAGATTTGAGAAATACGCGGAATTCGGGTATGATAAAGGGGATTCTTCCTCCGTGGAGAACCGGATGGTGAACGTGGCGGGATCGAAAGGCCCATCGCTCATCGCGAACTTGAACGAGGACGTCGGTTTCTACGAAATCAAACTGGA
The DNA here is from genome assembly GCA_030836665.1 of Patescibacteria group bacterium. GTDB lineage: Bacteria > Patescibacteriota > Gracilibacteria > BD1-5 > UBA2023 > JANJWP01. The sequence goes on along the minus strand of JAUPLX010000125.1, from coordinate 309 downwards.
CAAAGTCCAAAGCCATTCCATTACCACGATGGTAAAGGAAATAAGCAAGGAGACGACGGAATTGACGGTCGTGGATGTCCGAAAAAGGGAAGAGACGAACAGCGAAGAAACAAATACGCAGTAAAGCCAACAACAGTTCAATATGGCAGAATTCTGACACTCCCCCGATTACCACGCCCCGACGGCCGAAACCGTCCGAACGGAAAAGAAAACCCCGGACGCCCTCGCCGTCATGAACGGGGAACTTTCGAAGTCGGGAATATAAGCGGAAGTCCGCGAAACGGACGAGCAGATTATTGAAAAATTTCG
>JAUPLX010000124.1 GCA_030836665.1 Patescibacteria group bacterium | reverse complement strand
GAGGGATTTTCGAGAAACGTTCCAGGAAAGCGCTTGGATTGCCGTACGGGAGACGAAAACGGCAGCAGCGGCGAGAAATATGGAACCTTCGGCGAGAAAGAGACTCCACATCGGCGTCGCGATACCCGTTTTTACGACATAATTGGCCGTTCCGAAATAGAACGTCCACGATACGAGGGAAATCATCGGGAGCCAGACGTATCGAAGGATGTTCCCTCATTTTTTCCGTTCGTTCGCGAGAAACGCCGCAATCGATGCAAAAAACGCCAACGCGATGGCAAGTTTCGCGTCGGAAAGGGCTTCGGAGACGAACATCCGGGCATTAACGAAATAGAGTACGACGACGTATCCGTAGGCCAAAGAGAGGGAAACTCCCATCGGCATGTGCCTCGACGATACGAGGTATGCGTAGATTCCGGAATATCCCGCGATTCCCAAAATCGCCGCGCATACCCAAATCTCGGGAGAAAACTCAAAAAACGCCTGTCCGGAAAGCAGTCCGAAAAATACGGAAAACAGGGTTACGAGTCCGTACTGTACGACGAAACCGGGAACGAGATCGGAAGAAACCGCGGCCTTTTTGCCGAAAAGGTTCGCGGCGGAATACGAAAAGACCGAGAGGAAGGCGAAAACGATTCCCATAGGCTACTCGGCGGCGGAAGCAATGGCACCCTCAAGCGCGGAGAAAAACGCGTCGAGATCGTTTTCGTCATTATACAGATAGAGGCTCATCCGGACGGTTCCGTCGATTCCAAGCTCGGCGGCGAGAGGTTCCGCGCAGTGGTATCCGGAGCGTACGCATACGTCGTATTTGGCGAAATGTTCCGTCAAATCCGATACGTGGACTCCGAGGAGAGTAAAGGAAAAAATACCGATTTTTTGAGACGGGTCTTTCGGTCCTATGAGCCGAACCTTATCCCCCAATGCCGCAAAACGGTCGAGCGCTTTCGCGATGAGGGGTTTTTCGATTTCCTCGACGCGGGCATAACCTCCGATGGATTCGAAATATTCAATGGCATGAAGAAGGCTTACGGCTCCTATGACGTTGGGGGTTCCGGGTTCGAACCGATACGGAAGGCCGGCGGGGGCGAAGGCTTCTTTTTTTACCCAGTTGATCGCGCCGCCGCCGGAAAGGGCCGGTTGGATGGATTTAAGGAGGTCTTTACGACCGTACAGGACCCCGAGTCCGGTATCGGCCATCATCTTATGGGCCGTGAAAAAGAGGAAATCGGCATGCAGGTGTTTCACGTCGACGGCATAATTCGGAACCGCCTGGCGTGCGTCCACGACGAAGAGGGGCTTATTTCCGTCACGGTCACGCATTTCGGATACGTGACGCCCCAAGCTCGCGACGTCGAAAACGGCTCCGGTCACGTTCGAGGCCGAAGTAACGGCCACGACCTTCGTATCCGGGGTCATTTTCGAATCGATATCGGCGAAGTCGATTTCGAAATCGTTCGTCATACCGAAATAATCGACTTCGACGCCGAACCATTCCTTCAATACCAGCCAAGGCACGACGTTCGCATGGTGTTCGGCAATCGATACGAGCACCCGATCGCCCTTTTTCAGCATCCCCGATCGGGCAAGGGAAAGGGAGAGGAGGTTTACGGCGTAAGTCGAATTGTAGGTGTAGATGATTTCTGCGGAACTTGCGGCACCGATAAGGTCGCGGACCTTTTCCTTGGAATGTTCGTAGAGGTGTTCGGAACGTTCCGAAAGGGCGTACGCACCCCGGTGGATGTTCGCGTAATCGAATTCGAGAAAGCGCTTCACCCCTTCGATTACGGCATCGGGTTTTTGGGACGAAGCCGTATTGTCGAGATACGCGAGAGCCGGATGGTTCCGAAAAACGGGAAAATCGGACTTGAGCGGATTTATGGGATGGTTCATGGACGTTAACCTTGAGATGGATTGTTGGACTCTGCCGATACGATAATCGAAATTGCGCTTTGGCAAAGATTTTCCGACAGGGAAACGAAGTTTTCGGGCAATCCGGAAAAAGCCGAGGAAGTTTTCGCCGCGACGAGGGACGCTACGGCATCGGATTCGGAAAGTCCGCGGGAACGGAGATAGAAGAGTTTTTCATCAGAAAACCGCTCAACGGAGCACGAATGGCGGGCTTTGACGTCATCGGAGCCGATACGGAGCTCGGGGATTCCGCGAACCTTTCCGGAATTCCCGAAAAGTACGCTGGACTGTACGGCTTCGGCATAGGCGCCGAACACCCCTTCGCCGATTTCCGCGACAGTCGTCACCGACAAGTCGCCTCCCGACATCGAAAATGCCGCGACGTCGGAAGACGCGCGGGTATTGGAGGCGGTCGAAACCGTTCGGGAAGAGTAGGCCGAAGGTTTTCCGGCCTCGGAAACCGCCACCGCACGGACATCCGCCTCGGAACGGTCGCCGAGGAGAAATACCGCGACCTCCGCGGAAGTTCCCGGACGGACGAGCGACCGGAGGAAAAGTTTCGCCCCCTCCGCGAGTTCGAAACAGCAGGAAACGGGTTTTTCGAGTTCGGGAACCGCGAAGGCTACGAGGGTTTCACCCGGAGCGACCCGCACGACGGGAATCTCCCCGTCATTGGCGGAAAGCGTTCGAAGATCGAGGGATTTTAGGGAAGCGGGGGTTGGGGGATTCATGGTGGGATAGTAAATGTGCGTCCGGTAAGTCGGATATCGGGAATCGTCTCAGCATCGGCCGCCGGAAATTCCGGAGGAACGGATAACGGATTCCGGACCGTCGATTTCCGGAACCGGCATGAGACGGGACGGAATCCGTTATCCGTTGCGACCCCGTACCGTCGGCCTCAGAAATCGACGCGACCGCACGCGATCTGCCGTTCGCTCGAAACTTCCTTAACCACCCCTTCTCATGTCCCGCCTCGAAATCCTTGAAATCGCCGGAAGAAGGGTCGCATTCGACGCGCGGCTCTTCGACGGGAAATCCGAACTCCGCGAAGCGCTCGCGTCCGAATCCCTTCGCCGCCTTCTT
>JAUPLX010000123.1 GCA_030836665.1 Patescibacteria group bacterium | reverse complement strand
CGGTGATCAGGTCGGAGCGTTCCGCGAAGGCGAGGATGGCCTCTTTTTTCAACGGGAACGGCACGTAGTCGAGGTCGGGGGCGAAGAAATCGAGGTCGAGATTGAGGATGAGGGATTGGCGTATGCAGACTTGGTTTTGATTTCGACTTCGGGTCCTAGGCATGTCGGACTGTTTTGGGGGAATGTCCGACATGCCTAGGACCGCTCCGCCGAAATCGCCCATCACGGATTCTCGATGTTCCGAAATCCCCGTTCCGAAATCCCCGTTCCGAATCCTCCGCAAAGCCTCCCGGAGTTCTTCCTCCCCTTCGATCTTCACGACTTCCCCGACCAATCCCGAGCGGATGGCCGGATCGATATAATTCCCCACTTCGGTCATGCGGTTGACGAAATCCTCGACGTATCCCGTTTCCCGGACGCGGTCGAGACGGAGCGAATGGGCATTTCGCCAAAGATCCGAGTGCATGTCGACGTGCACGAGCACCGCCCCGGTTTCGATCCGGCCTTCGGCGTAGGCTTCAAGCCAAAAGGCGAGCGCGTAATTATGGTTGTCGAAAACGTGGAGCGGCGTGCCGTTCCACTCGGTCGAAACGAACTTTTCCAACCCCGGCGCCTCGATGACGACTCCTTTTTCGTCCGTTTCGCGGAACGCTACCCGATCGGATATCCGGATATCGGAAAAATCTCCGAAAATCCGCTCGGGGATTTCGAGCGGGAGGGGCAACCGACCTTCGGTCTGTCCGAAACGGTTATTCCCCACGGGACCGAGAATGACCGAGGGGGATTCGAATATCCCCATGTTACGAACGGGCGAACATGACGGCTCCCACTTTGGCGACCGCGTTTTCGAGAGCGTCGTTCACGATCTGATAGTCGTAGAAATCCTTTTCTTCCATTTCGACCATCGCGTTCGCGAGGCGGATGTTCAACGAATCGTCGTCTTCGGTACCCCTGCCGCGGAGACGGCTTTTGAGCTCGTCGATGGAAGGCGGCATGAGAAATACCGTCGATACCCGGTATCCGCGACGCATGAGTTCTGGGCGGAGATGCGCCATTCCCTGGGGATCGACGATGTATACGGGATTCTTTCCGTGCGAAACGATGCGTTCGAGTTCCTCCGAAGACGAACCGTAATAGTTTCCGTGCACGAGCGCGTACTCGATCATTTCCCCGGCGACGATTTTCGATTCGAATTCGCCCTTGGAAAGGAAATAATAATGGGTTCCGTGAACTTCGCCCGGACGGGGGGCACGGGTCGTGGTCGTGACGATTCTTTCGACTCGGTCGACGTGTTTGGAACGGATCTCGTCCCAAACGGTGGTCTTTCCGACCCCGGAAGGGCCGGAGAGGATGAATACGGTGTACTGGTTTTCCATAGTCCGAAAGTACGGAAATATCGGCGTAAATCAAGACCCGTGCCTGATTTTTTAAAACCGGCTTGGCAAATCCCGGTTCCGGAATAGGATTCGGTCCGTCGAAATTTTGAAGAAAGCGGAGAAAAACTATGTCCTCATCGGATAGCGAACGTCTCGGTCACGTTTCCGGGGCTTCCAAAGAAGTGATTTTTGCGGCGTATTACCATAGCCACCCGCTGCCCCTGAACATCGGGGAACAGGAGGTCCAAGCACGGGTAGCCCGTATTCGGGGAACGACGGACCCAGGCGTTTACGAAATCGCCTTCCGCGTCGAACCGAAAGAAAAAGGACGGCACGTCATCGTTCCCCGTTATGATACGGCGGATGCGAAAGGCGGCATGGGCACGGGTATCGGCAAGAAGGGACTCCCTTCCTGATACCGATTCCCACAAAAATCCCCCTCTGAACGAGGGGGATTTTCAAAACCCGTTTCTTCGGAACTATTTCGCGGTGATTTGGGATTTTTTTCCGGCTGTGCGTCCGAAGACTTCCGGAGTATAGAATTCGAAGGCTTTCGTCGGGGGAACGGAGTACTCTCCGGCATGGGTCGCACGGAAGACATAAGAACCTTCGTAATCTCCCGCCGGAAGCGTTTCCGCATATCCGAAGTACCGGTCGTCAAGGAATTCTTCCCTATCGAAGAACGTGTCTTTCTCGACGGTTTTCGTTTCGGTCGAAAGCCGGGTATTGACGATTTCCGCACCGGAAGGAACGAACGATTCGAACGCCACCCGGTCGCGGTCGTCGGCGACGATGACGCGGTAGCGGACGTGGACGAGCTGTCCGACGCGGTATTTCGAAATTTCGGTGAGGTATTCATAGACGGTCTTCGGAAATTTCAGCGCTTCGTAGCGGATCTTTCCGTTCAGATAGTCCGCCCATTCCGCATCTTTAAGGGCTTTGACGCGGCGGTATTCATTCTCGTCGTAATACATGGTCGTCACGAACATACCCTCGTCGCGGGCATCGATCCTTTCGGCCGGAACGGGATACGTGAGCGAGAGGTCGTAGTAGATCTTTCCGTTGCCGGTCTTCAGGAAGTTGACGGTCAAATCCGCGGGCATTCCGGCGAGCGGAAGGCGCTTTTCGAACGTCTTCGTCACGTCGGCTTTGGCGATGCCGGTTTCAAGTGCGGAAAGTCCGTTGACGTTGGCACGGACGACGAGATTGGTAATCGACGCCGCGTCCGAACGGGCGCGCGCCGCGAAAGCCGATACGGTCGCCGAGGTATCGAGGGTCGAGCCGTAGCTTCCGTCGGATTTTTTCGCGCGGGACAGGAATCGGGTGACGTTATCGAGAATCCCGGAAATTTCGTCGGAATCCTTTCCGAGGTTCACGACCGCTTCGACGAACGCGGCGCTTATCCGAACGCGGCTTTCGCCGTTTTCGGAGGCGATGTACGCGCCGCGGGAATCGTAGACGAGGGAATTTTTCAATACCGAATCCATCAGGACCACCGAAGCCTTGTTGAGCGAATCGACGTCGGCTTTCGCGAGGGTCGGAACCTTCTTCAACCGGGCAATTGCCGAGAGGGCCGAAACCTTGTCGGCGGGAGCGAATTTCGAAGCGTCGAGGAGCTTCCACATCTTGTACGCTTCGTAATCGTCGGATTTTGCCGAGAGTACGGCGGAAATCGTGTCGAGCCGGACGGAATCCGGATACGCGCACGATTGCGGCGACGTCGCGGATATGGAACAGTACGGCCTCTTATTCGCGTAGAATTCGCGCTTCAGGTATGCCGAAGCGTCCGCAAGGAGCGAGGGTTCCATGGCAATTTTCATCGCTTTGATTTCCCCGAGGGTCCGTACGACGTAGGACGTCATGGCGAAATCGGAACGGGAAGCGTCCGGCCAGTACCCGAAGCCTCCGTCCGCGCGTTTGAACGAAGCGAGGGACGCGACGTAATCGGTTATCGCTTGGCGGACGGTCTTTTCTTGACGGCCGTAACCGTCGTAGTACGGAACGGTCCTTTTGTCGATGTCGAAATCGGTTCCGAGCGAATCGGAGAGTTTTTTCAATAGGACGTGGGGCAGGACGGCGGAAGTTTTCTGTTCGACGCATCCGTACGGATAGGTGAGCAGGTTCGCGAGTCCGTCGGTCGCGTTCGCGAAGAGGCTCGCGCCGTAGCGGACGATGAGTTCGCTACGGGCAGGGTCGATTCCGGCGAGATTCAGGCGTTCGTCGTAGGAAGCGTCTTTGGTCGATCCGACGGTCGCGACGGTTTCCCAAGTCTCCGAACGGAATATCGGAACGAATTTTTCGACGAGGTCGGATTTGTTTCCGGCCCTGGCTTCGATCCGAACGTCCGTCATGAGACGGTCGGCACCGGTCGGTACGTCCTTCGCTTCGATGCGGAATTCCACGGCCTTCGATTCGCCGTTCCTGATCGAAACCTTCTTGGTCGGCTTGTCGACCGAGAAACCGGTACCGGAAACCGTGACGTCGAAGGCGGCGTCGGCACCCGTCCGGTTGAAGACGACCGGAGCGAGCGTGACGGAGTCGCGCGAGCGGAATATGCGGGGAAGGTTGTCGTTCACCATGATTTCTTTGGCGGTAGTCACGGAGGCCTGGCCTACCCCGATACGGTTGTCGACGGGGGTCGAGACGACCGCTTCGATAACCCACGTCGTAAGATTGTCGGGGAGATTGTCCGTCGTAACGGAGAATTTCCCGTTCTTATCGGTCGTGAAGTCCGTCTTCCAGAAAGCGGTGTCTTTGAACGTTCCGCGCTTCTTTTTCGTATCGCCGCCCTTGCGGTCTTCTCCGGCGCCGCCCTTGGCGCCGTTCGCGAGGTCGGCGGATTTCACTTCGAGTTTTTCGACGAGGTTCGAGAGCGAGAGATACGTCTGGACGCCGAGGTAACGCTTCATTTCGTAGAAGAACGCGAAGGGGTTCTTCTTGGGATTCCCGAGGAGGGCGAGAACGGATTCGTCCACCACCGAAAGGCTTCCGTTCGCGTTCGCGACCGGATTTCCGAGCGCGTCCTTCACGAATACGGCAACGGTGAGCGGCTCGCCCGGGGCCTTGCGGTCACGGTCGGCGGTCACGGTCACGGTCAGGCGTTTTTCGTCTGGAAGGACTTTGACGACCGAAAGGGCACGCTTGTAGGTCGGGAGGGGCGAATTCGGGTTTTTTCCAACCAGGAAGGCTTTGACGTAAACGTTCGGGATATGGCGGGCATCGAGCGGGATTTCTATCTTCTCGGCATGCGAAGCGATATCGCGGACGAACGTATCGAGGATGGCGTCGTCTTTTTCCACGGTAATGAAGACCTTCCCGGAATTGACCGGGGATTTCAGCGTGAACACGGCTTTCTCCCCCGGCTTCATAACCGTCTTTTCGGCGGTCATTTGAGTGATCGAATTGTTCGTTCCGGCCCAGGCGACGTAGGCGTCGGTCGCGACGTAGGCGTATTCGGAAGATACGGTCGGGATGCCGTTTTTTCCTACGTAGGTCGCGCGGATTTCGAATTCCCCTCCGCTTCCGGAGAGATGTTCGGCAGCGTATTTGCCTTCCGAATCGGTCGTGACGTCGACGGATTTTTCAGGGGTTTCGACCATCTCGTTCTCGGAGTAGTAATTTCCGTCGATACCGAGCTTTTTCGCTTCCTTCCATTCGCGCCGGACGAATTCGACCTTCACGGATTTTCCGGAAAGGGGCTTCGCGTCATGGTCGAGAACCACGCCGTCGATACGGATCGGGTCGTTCTTGTTCACCCAGTACGGCGAGCGGATCCCTACGTTCGCGTCGGTACGGTGGAGTACTTTCGTTACCGTTTGGTTGACGGTTTTTCCCGTATCCGGATCGGTAGTTTCGATATTGAAATTATAGAGTTTCTCCGAGTCTTCCGCCCCGATTTCCGGCATCGCGTAAGAGAGTACGGCACGTCCGTTGCCATCGAGTTTCCCTTCGAGGTTTTCGATGAATTGGTCGGAATGGTCGCAGAATCCCCAATATACGCAATCGTAGTTCGAAGAAGCGGTTCCGAAGCGGTAGGACGAATAGTCTTTCGGGTCGAAGAAATAATTCTCGGTCATGACCGAAACGGAGTATCCGGCCATCGCGAGGGCTCCGCCGAAATAGTATTCCGCCGAAAACGGAACCGAAACTTTTTCTTTCGGCAAGGCGTTCCGATCGGTCTCGCCGGCGGTTACTCGGAAGACCGGTTTGACGTACTGCTCTACGAAGAAATGTCCGTCGTTGTAGACGTAAATCGGATCGGAGAGTCCTTTGGCAAGCGCGGAAATTTCGAAATCGTAGCGACCGGTTTTCATTCCCTTCGGCAATTCGAACGAACTCGCGAAGTTGGAATTCTTATCGGTTTTGAGGTCGAATTCTTTCAGGAGTTCCCCTTCTTGGTTAAGTATGCGCGCTTTGACGTCTTTCATGGGGGAGACGCCGTATCCGTCGGGATTGAAGCGGCGTAGGAGTCCCTTGAAATGTACCGTATCCCCCACCCGATAGATCGGGCGGTCGCCGTACACGTAGGCGTAATCCTTCGTGCTCGAATCCTGACCGGAGACGTACCCGAAATCGTAGTTCGACGTCTGGTCGGAGAAGGTGGAAAGCACGCCGAAGTATTTCGCGCTTTTCGCGACGATGAACGCGATCGGCTTGGCGGTCTTTCCGATTTCGTAGATTCCGCGTTTGGCATTGAACGACACTTTCGCGTTCTCCGTCGATACGGAATCGCCGTACGCGTCGTACGAATAGGTTTCGAACGAAAGGTCCGACGGGAGTTCCTTGCCGTCGAAGGAAGAAGCGAACAGGTACGAACGGTCGCCCCCCCGTTCGAGCGTGAGGGAAAGGTTCGAACGGACGAAGAAATTCGCGAACTCGCGATCGGAATCCCGGTAGCCGCTGTCGCCTACGTTGAAACGGTCGCGGCTCGATCAGCGGACGAGGACGAACGGGGATTCCGCTTCCCTTCCGAGAATTTCGGACTCGGCGTCGACCTGTTTGGGCGAAAGTTCCCAGTGACGGTTTTGGAGCGGAAGGCTCACTTTGGCGGAATTCGAACACCGGGGGGAATAATTCTGCCTCCAGCCGTTGGTCGTGAATCGGAAATATTCGGTCGCGTCGGTCTCGCATACTTCCATGAGCGCGGTTCCGATATTTACGGATTTGAGTCCGAGGACGATCTTCGCGTCCGCCGGAATGACGTTGATATCGCGACTCGCGGACGAATAGAGATAGCGGTCCTTATCGGAGACGTCGCCGGTTTTCGCTTTTCCCAAATCCACGTCGGAGACGAGCCGGTTTCCGTAGGAATCGGAAGCGTTTTTTAGTCGGAACGCGTATTCGGTCTGAGGATTCAAGCGCACCGCGGCGATGAAAGCGGTTTTCCCTTCGATCTTCGGACAGGAGAATACCTGCTTATTTTCCCCGTTCATCCATTCCCACCGGCCGTCGGCGATGATTTCGCGAGTTCGGGAAACCGGTTCGGAAACGATCATTTCGGGACGGTTGGCAATCGGAGTCGTCGAATACAGGCAGGCTTCGGTAGGCGAAAGGACCTTGAAATCCGATACTTTGAACTCCGGGGAAACGGTAAAATCCTTTACGGCATCGGTTTTGAGCGAAGCGGAAACCGACTTCGAAACTACGAGCCGAACGCTCGCGCCATAAGGTAAGGTTCCGAGTACTTCGCACCGGAAACCCGTGCGCTTCGCCTCTTTCCCGTCAACGTAAACGTCGCGCTGATAGGGAGACAAATCGCATTCGGAACGGATTTTTCCATCTTCGCTCGCCACGTACGCGCGCCCCTTGGCGAACTCGACGTCTTCGTCGAAATCGACGGAGAGAATACCGTTCTTCGCCGGAATCACCGGGATGAGTTTTCCCTCGGAATAGACGTCCGGAGTATCGACGAGAGCGCCCGTCTCGGAGAAGGCCTTGTATTTGACCGAAACGTTCGAAATGAATTCCGCGGAACGGATTTTCCATTCGGCGGCGCGTTTCATAGCGATGTTTCCGTATGCCGGCATAAGCCCTTCGG
>JAUPLX010000122.1 GCA_030836665.1 Patescibacteria group bacterium | reverse complement strand
CGCTGACTTTCCCATTCTACGCGATTTGAAAACGGTGGTCAAAAAAGCGCCTCTCGCTCCCGACTTCATTTTTTCTTGCGTTTTTCTTTTTCCGTTTCCGTCCGCGGGATATCTTGCTTTGGAAGGATTATCCCAATAACGCAATCGTATGCCGTATACCGCTCTGGAATGAAGGACCGTTCGATACAAGGGGAACCGAGTGCATGATCCTAGGAATATCGAATACGGAAAGATTGAGACTGCGTTTCTGGAAAATCGGGTAGCGAGAGTGGTTTCCGAGGAAACGTTCGCGCGTCTCGCGAATATCGACGATGCCATTTTCCAAGCGACGGTCGAATATTTTTCGAACATCGGGTCGAAATGGACGAACCTCCCCCTGACGACGTTGATGATATCGTCTCCCGGGGAGGTGTACGCCGGTCAGACCCTCGATTACACGACGGATACTTTGCCAGTGGAAATCCCCGATTGGTTTTGAACGGGCAAGAGGATTTTCCTCTCCGAAAGCTCGCAGTTCTATTTGGAATTGGCGCTTATGGCCAAAGGGGCGGATTCCGTCTTCAGCATTTACAATTCGTTCCGCAAGGAACCCTCCGACGCAACCCATCTCTCCGAATTCCAGCATGTCGAATTCGAAGGGAAATGCTGAGTGGAAGAGTGTAAGAAGGTTTTCATCGGCCTTTGCAAGCACGTCTTCCGTGCTTTGGAAGAAAAAAACTCCGAAGACCTCCTGTTTTTTCTCGATGAGAATACGCTGAAATCCAAATCCGACATGATGTCGTGCGACCAGATTGTCATCGGTTTCCGAGAAGCTTTGGACGTTTTGTATTCGGCGACGAAAAACGAAATGTACAAGGATTTCAGCCTGAAAAATTTCGGCACTTGGGAAGAAGTGAAGCTCACCGAACTTCTTGGCGGAAACGTCATCGTCGAAAAATTCCCCATGCTCCAAATTCCCTTCTATCATGCCATCGCCGAAGAAGAAATCGACGGAGTGCCCGTAGCGAAGAACGCGGACTACATACTCTACGGCTTCCGTGAAACCGTAGGGGCCGGAGAACGGATACGGGATAAGGAGACGCTCATGAAAAAAGCGGACATCTTCCATCTTCCGAAGCGGGATTACCTCCCGTATCTCGAATCGAGAAATTACCGGGATTACGTTACTACGAGCGGATTCGGCCTTTGATGGCAGAGATACGTGCAATGGCTTACCGACCAGCCGTACATTTACGAATCCACGCTTTTTCCGAGAACCCACCTCATTCCTAATCCGTAGTCTTATGAAAACTTCGGAAATCGAGCATGAAGAGCGCCATTGGAGCGAAATTTTCCGGAAAGAAAAAAATAAGCCGAATTTCCGAACGTTTTCATCGTATTGGTGGAAAACGTACTATGGGGAAATCGTTTCCTGCTCCTCGGGATTTTTACCCAAAGACGGGAAAGGTCGGGTTCTCGAACTCGGTTCCGGATCCGGAAAATCCTCCATTCTCATTTCCGATCGGGCTGAGAAAGTGACCTTATTGGACATATCGCCCTCCGCTCTCGAATACGCCCGCTTTCTTGCCGAAAAGTTCGGAGCGCGCAACGTGGAGACCGTGCAAGGCGACGCGTTCGATGCCCCGTTCGATTCGAGCGCGTTCGATTTCGTTTGGAACATAGGCGTGTTGGAACATTATTCGATGCCCCAAATTCGACAATACCTCTCCGAGATGGCGCGTCTCGTGAAAAGCTGAGGAACTCTCGCGTTCGGCATCCCGAACGCCAGATCCTTGCCAATTCTTAAAGCATGGGTATTGTCATTGAAGCCGTTCCGATGGATTCCGTGATACCGTTTGGATTCCGAGAAGTTCCATCCCGTGGAAGCGTACTTGTCGGTTTTGGAAGAAATGTCTTCGAGGTGAATCCGTTTCGAAGGCGTAACGGTCCGGAGATTCGGAAGTTTCCTTCCCATGGAAACGCCGGAATTCCTCTTGCGCCTGTTCGCTCCAATCGAAAAGAAATGGTTCCAAAAAGGAAAATTCCTCCTGTTCATATCTTGTAAGGTCGTCAAATAATGCGAATCCCAGGGGAACGAATCGATATCTCGGCCGCCAGCGCCGTCCAATCCGCCGTCCGGCAATTTTCGGAGTCGGTTCCTTCGTCGGTGCATGGCATCCTTGGGCGCTGAGCGGATCCGTCGCTCGTCACCGCTTCCCCTGAGATGGACGCGGCGTTACGCGGATACGTGGACGGATTTCTCAAATTCTTCACCCAAGAGGGGTATGTCCGCCTTCCGGCGGTTCCCCTGAATTCGCGAGTCGACCCGTCCGTATTGTTCATTGGCTCCCACGTAAGCGTCTTCAAGCCGTATTTCCTCGGCGACGAAATTCCCGGAAACGGAATTTGCATGCACCAACCGTGTTTGAGGACCTGGAATGCCAAGAAGGCTTTCGAAGATTCGCTCATACCGGCTTGGTGATCGTATTTTCCCAGCATAGGCGCATTCGGAAAACCCGGCGATACCGATAGGTCGTGCGCCCTCGCCCTCGATTATTTTTTCGAAGTCCTCGCCCTTCCGCCTTCCGAAGTGATGGTGCGGGCCAATTCTTCCGATAAGGATTTGATGGGATCGCTCGTCGAATACGTGTCCGCGACCGGACGGAATTTTCCTATCGAGTACGATTCCAAACCTCGGGAATACTACCAACACAAGATCGGGTTGGAGGGGATTGTCGGAAGGAATTTCAATATCGCTCTCCGGAACGCGGCGACCGGAGCGTTCAACGACGTTGGAAACGTTATCGCCATCGAAAGCGATTCGCGATCTTACGGTACGGAAATCGCCCTAGGGGCTACCGTAATCCTTCAGCAGACGTTCGGACTCTCGTCCATGCACGAATTGGGACCGATGGCGAAATTTTCTCCGGATATCGCGTGACTCCATTCGAAACTGCATGACTGCGTCGTCTCGGCTTCTGCCATACTGCATTGTGGGGAAAGGCCGTTCGCGACGACTCGTTGAAGAATTCTCCGAACGTATCTCAGGGGGGCTCTCTATCTTCAGAAGAAGCTTCGAATTCCCGCTTCTGAATTTCGCCAATCCGTCGTTTCATACCTCGAATCGACGTATCCGCAGGATCATCGGGAGATATCGGACGCGGTTTTCGCATACCTTGCAAATTACGAGAAAGAGGTATTCTCCAAGCGCGAATTGACTTCCGAAGACGAAAAAGTCCGAGATGCCACGCTTTCTTTCCCCATGAACGATTAATCCGAAATTTTCCCCATGAACCAGAATTTCCCCGTCATCCCCGCGAAATTACGGAAATGAGACGAAATTCGAGTAGTGACCATATCGAGAAGCCTCTCGCTCATCAGCGAAGAGAACGTGCGTCTCGCCGTTCGAAGATTCGAGGAAGAAGGTTTCCGCATCACTTTTTCCGAGCATTGTGCCGAGATGGACGAGTTCGTCTCGTCTTCGGTCGCGTCACGGGTAAGCGATTTGCATGCCGCTTTCTCCGATCCCCACGTAAAGGCGGTTTTCAGCGTGGTAGGAGGATACAATAGCAACCAGCTCCTCCGGTACTTGGATTACGACCTTATCCGGACGAATCCCAAGATCCTCTGCGGATTTTCCGACATCACCGCGATTGCTAACGCCATTACTGCCAAGACCGGGATGATTACGTATTCCGGGACGCATTTTTCGACTTGGGCGATGCAAAAGGAGTTCGATTTCAATCTGCGCTATTTCCGTGATTGCCTCTGTTCGGATTCCGAATACGGAGTCGAACATTCGTCCGGATGGAGCGACGACCCTTGGTTTATGGATCAGGAAAATCGGACAGTGGTTCCGGACGGCGACTATTGGGTCATCAATGGCGGAAAGGCCGAAGGAACCGTCATCGGCGGACATGTCAGATGTCTCGCGTGCCTGCAATGAACCGAGTACATGCCGTCTCTCGCCGATTCGGTGCTTTTCTTGGAAGAAGACGAGGAAACGAATCCGCCGCTGTTCGACCGGTTGGTCCAATCGCTCATACATCAAAAGGATTTTTCCGGCGTTCGCGCGTTGGTAATCGGCCGTTTCCAAAGAAAATCCGGCATGACGCGGGAAAAACTTGAAAAAATAATCCGTTCCAAGCCGGAACTCGCGAACCTTCCGGTAATCGCCAACGCCGACTTCGGACACACCAATCCGCTCATTACTTTCCCGATAGGCGGTACCGTGCGCATCGATTTCGGTTCGGACGCCCGCGAGATGAGGTTCATTACCCATTAGCGAATGGTTCCCAAAGCCGTGCTTTTCGATTTGTCGGAGGTGTTGCTCGTCGGGCT
>JAUPLX010000121.1 GCA_030836665.1 Patescibacteria group bacterium | reverse complement strand
GGCTCCGGAGGGTATTCGGCGAAAGCTGGCATTCCCCCGAAAAAGCCGGCGGAGGCGAATACCCTCCGGAGTCCCATTCGATGAATGATTCGAGCCGGCGGAGACGAATCCTGCCCAAAACCGGCGGATTCGGACTATTCCTCCTGCGCCTTGGGCCGCATGAGCGGAAAAAGCACGACGTCGCGGAGATTGTTCTGCTCGGTAAGGAGCGCGATGATCCGATCCACCCCCATTCCCCATCCGGAAATCGGCGGCATGCCGTATTCCATGGCACGGATGAATTCGGCATCGCCGGTCATCGCTTCTTCGTCCCCTTCCGAGAGGGCTTTCTCCCCTGCCGCGAAACGTTCGGCCTGATCGACCGGATCGACGAGTTCCGAGTACGAATTCACGAGTTCCCATCCGTTGATGACGAGCTGGAACGCGTCGGCATGGTGCGGATTGGCGTCATTGCGGCGGGCGAACGGTTTCAGCTGGACCGGGTAATTGTAGAGGAACGTCGGATTGATGAGCTTCGGGCGCGACATCTTCTTATAGAGGTAGTCGATGAGGGTCGTGAGTCCCATTTTGTCGGCGCCCTCGATGACGATGCCCTTCGCCGAAATGTCGGCGCGAAGCTTCGCGACGTCGTCGTACGCGGATACGTCGATTCCGGTATCGCGTTTTACGAGTTCGACGTAATCCTCTTTTCTCCACGGGGTCGTAAAGTCGACGTCGACGAGTTCGTTCGTCTTATTCAATATCTTGCGCTTGCGTTCGAGGGAAAGTTCGTCGAAGAGGTAGTCGAACATCTTCTCGGTAAAGGCGATGTTGTCGCGGAAGGTCCAATACGAACAGTTATGCTCAAGGTGGAGGTGTTCGGGAAGGTGCGAAGGATCTTGTCCTTCGTTCCGGAACGCCTTGCCGAGTTCGAAAATCTTCTCCATCCCGGCGATATTCAGAAGTTTGAGCGGGATTTCGTGGGAAATACGGAGGAACACGTCGATATCGAGGGCTTCCTGGTGCGTTACGTACGGCTTGGAAGCCGCGCCGGTGGCCGCGTTCGTCAGGACTTGCCCTTCGATCTCGATAAACCCCTCCTTCCAGTAGAATTCGCGGAGTTTGCGGATGAAATCGCTCCGGAACCGGAAGCGTTTCATTACGGAATCGTCGGAGATGAGGTCGAGGTAGCGCTGGCGGTACTTCGCTTCTTCGTCGGCGAGGCCGTGAAATTTTTCCGGAAGCGGGCGGAAGGCTTTCCCGAGGAATTCGAATTCGGTAGCGAATACCGTGACTTCGCCCTTATGGGTGCGGAAAATTTCTCCGCGGATTCCGATGAAATCACCGAGATCGACGAGTTTTTCGGCGAATTTGAAGGCGGTGACGGCGTTTTCTCCCGAACCGACGGAATCGAGAACCGCCCCGTTTACGCGAATCTTGCAGTTCTCCCGAGAAAACATCACCTGTATGCGGCCAGTGTCGTCCTGGAGATGGGCGAACGCGATCTTTCCGAAACTGCGAAACAGTACGACGCGACCGGCGATCGCGACGTCGGTTCCCGAGGAAACGACCACTTCTTCGGCACTGCGGAATTCCCGATTCTCGGAATCGGAGAGGATCTTTCCGGCGGAATGGGTTTTTTCGAATTTTTCCGGATACGGAGGGACTCCGAGGGTTCGAATACGCTCGAGTCGCGAAAGGCGGACATTCAGTTCGTCGTTCGCGTTCGGAATGCTCATTTTTGGCTTATTAATGGGACAAATCGGGATAATGTTAGTAAAAAAAATGGACTTGTCAAAAAAAGGTTGCGTAACCGTACCGCCGGGATAAAATGATGCATCACTTTACTCATGACGAGGGGAATCGATGACGGATAAAGAGGTCCTGGCAAAGGCGCGTACCTACGCGCTTTCGCTCATCGACCAAGTCGACCACTACCCGTACCATAACGTCGGACATACCCTCGACGTCTATGCGCGCACGGCGTACCTCGCGGACATGGAAGGAGTGAGTCCGGAAGAGAAAACCGACCTTCTCATCGCCGCGATTTTCCACGATACCGGTTTTTCGTCCGTCTATCCGCAAAACGAAGCCGTGGGGGCGGACATCGCGGAAAAATTCCTCCGGGGCATCGGGCATCCCGAGGAACGCATCACCCGGGTACGGCGGATCATTCTGGCCACCATCGTATTTTCCCGTCCGAGCGACCTGCTCGAAAGAATCATCCAGGATGCCGATTTGGACAACCTCGGGCGCGAGGACTGCTTTATGAATATGGAACGCGTGGGATTGGAGCTCCTCACCGTCTCGGGAACCGTCTTCGACCGGGAAAAATGGCTCTCGTTTTCCGAACTCCTCCTCACGCAGTACGCCTACCATACCGAGACGGCCAAAAAAGAACGGGAAGACCGCCGTCAAAAAAATCTCGAATCCTTCAGGATGCGGTACCGGTAGGGGCCGCATTTTAAAATGCGGATTTTTTCGTTTGGGGATTTTTTCCCCCGAAAAAAAGGATATACTCCGGGGGTTCTAAAAACCTCCCATGCGCCGAACTCCCCTTCTTTCGATTTTCCTTCTCATCGCGGCGGCCGTTCCCTCCTGGGCTTCCGCCGGAGGATTCGTCTACCCATTCGACAAGATCGCGGCGACTTCCTGCAAATGGAACTCGTGGTCGACCTTGGGCGACGACTGCAAGATCGATCTGCCGAAAATCACAGGGGCCGAATATTCGAAATTCGAAAAAAACCAACTCTACCGCCGGGTATACTCAGTACTCTATGGGGCGACCTACGATTACGGATGGGACACCGGATACGGAAGCCATGGCGGAGTCGACATCGCGACGTCCGACGGAACGCCGGTACGGTCCATCGGCGACGGTACGGTCGCGTACGCTTCGTGGGCCACCGGCTGGGGGAACGTCGTCGCCGTCAAACACACCCTTACCGACGGTGCGGTGATCTATTCCAATTACGCCCACCTTTCGAAGATTTCCGTCAAAAAAGGGCAAGCGGTATTGGCGGCCGACAACGTCGGCGAAGTCGGAAATACCGGAAATTCGTACGGAAACCACCTGCATTTCCAGATAGACGTCACGGACCAAGCGCACCCGTACTACTATTCCACCTGCGCCAAGGGCATGGATCCCATGTCGGTCGTCAACAAGGGGCTTTGCCGCGATTGGCTTTCCAGGAACACCATCGATCCGATCGCGTTCTTGGAGAGCGGAAAGGTCGCGATTCCCGGCGTGGCGGATTCGACCGTAATAGAGGCCGTACGCAACAAGCCGACCGAACGTCCGGACCGAACGTCCATGAAAACCCGCGCGGAAATCCAGGAGGAAGAAATCCAGGAATTCCTTAAGAAAAACAGCATCTCCATCGGACTTTCGGAAAACGGCACGAACGTCATGGCCGGAGGTACCGTTTGGGCTTCGGTCACCTCCGGAGATTCCCGCGGGAAAGCGACGCGCGGTAATTTTCCGGAACTCGGGCTCGATATCGTTTTCGATACGAAAGGACTCTCCGTTTTTCCTCAGAAAATCGTAGCGCTCGACGGCGGACGGCGTGATTTCAAAATTACCGGTATCAAGCCCGGAGTATACGAAATCGCCTTCAAAATGGGACAGACCGTCATCGCGAGACGTACGGTGGTCGTACTTTCGGCGACGGACGCGAAAACGACGGCGACGGCGGAAATCCGGGCACCCGGTACGCTCTTTCTCGGGGAAGATAAAAACCTCTTGGTCGTTATGAAGACCAAGTACGGCACGCCGCTCCTCGATTCCAAATTCGACGGGAGGTACAAGCTCTCGCTCCTGAAAGGAAAAGCGAAATTCTGTAACGTATCCTTCGGTTCCAAAACGGCTTGCCGAAGCGAAAACCTCGTAGAGGAACTCGAATTCTCGTACGCCGACACCTACCGCTGAGTACTCCAAGCGAACGTTCGGGCGTATTCTTTCGCGCCGGTAGCCCTCCAACTCACGCGCGTGGATACGGCGAAACCGGTTTCGATGACCCGGTCAAAGCGCGATATCTGAATCACGAATCCGCGAGGCCTCGACAAGACCTACGCGTACTACCAAGAGAGCGTGAGCGCCCTAGAGAAAGGCTGGTTCCCCCTGAAAGACGGATATCTCCTCCAAGATCGGGAAATGACCGGGAAGCAGGCGAAAGAACTCGTCCGCCGGTATCTCGGATACCGCTGGCTCAAAGCGGGAAACGATTTCGCGAAGAAGAAGGTCATCGGTGCCGCCCTCCTCCGGTTCGAGCGGGATTTCGGAAAGACCGACGATTTCGCGCGGATTTCGCGCGGACAATTGGCCGATCTCCTCCTTCGGGCGAAGGGCGAAACCCCGGCAACGGACGGATCGAAGGGATTTACGGACGAAGCGGGGATTTGGAAAGACGCCGTCGCCACGATGCGCGTTAAGTACGCCTTCAAATGGAAAGACCAGTTCGCCGAACGGTATTTCCAGCCCGATAAGACGATTACGATAGGCGAATCCCTCTATCTCGCCGAAAAAATCGGCCCTTAGTGACGCTTTACCCCCCCAATATCCCTGATGAACCGAAATTCTCCCGACACTGAAACCCCAAAACGTCGCCTCGGGGATGAAAAAACCGGGGTCGTTCCGGTCGAAGCGCTTCGAAACGATCCTCCCATTTC
>JAUPLX010000120.1 GCA_030836665.1 Patescibacteria group bacterium | reverse complement strand
GACGTCGTGGATAAGGACGGGTGTTCCGACGTAACGCAAGGTACGGAAAGCGACGAATTCGTCCTCTATCCCAACAACGGGGTGACGGGCGGAATCGTCGGAAACGGCGAAGAGCGGATATCCGAAGCCGTGGTCGCGAAAAACATGGCCGCGGTATTCCGATTCTTAGAAGAAACGTTTTCCGACGAAACGGGTGAGGAAGAAGGTACTGATGAAGGAAACGACGACTCCGTAACCGGCGACGGCGATGAATAAACTCAAGATCGGCTCGACCGAATGGATAGACTTCGTCGAGCCCAATGCCGACCAAGTCGAAGACGTCATCGACCGTTACGATTTCCACGAACTCGACAAGGAGGCGATCCTCGAAGACAACCAAACGGCGAGGGTGGACACCTACGACCGCTACGTTTTCGTGGTCCTGCATTTTCCGAAGTACGATTCGCGTACGAAGCGCTACCTCCTCAACGAATTCAACGTCTTCATTTCCAAAGACTACCTCATCCTCTTCCGGTACTACGGCAGCAAGACCGTGGAAAAAGTTTTCGATTCGTACCGCGACGGAACCCACGGTCGCGAAATCGTGAATACGGGGTACATGCTCTACGACCTCGTGGACGCGATGCTCGACAAGATTTTCCGATTGCTCGACAAACTCGGAAAGGACCTCCGTACGCTCGAAAATTCCCTCTTCAAAGGACGGGCCGACGAAGATCTCATCCGGGAAATCATGACGAAAAAACGGAACATCGTCACGCTCAAGCACATGATCAAGCCGCAGATCGCGGCACTCAAACTCCTCGAACTCCGCATGAACGCGATGTTCAAGGACGAGGTGGAAGTCTACTTCGAAAATCTCGAAGACAAGGTCAATAAGATCTACGCCGAAATCGAACTCCATCAAGAGAATATCGAAACGATGGAAGACGCGCTCAAATCGCTCTTCGACATGCGGACGAACGCGACGATCAAATACCTGACGCTCTTTTCGGCATTCATGCTCCCGCTTACGTTCATAACCGGGTTTTTCTGAATGAACGTCGAGGGCGTTCCGTTCCATGATTCGTTCGTATACGGGCTCATCGCCGGAACGATTATCGCGATGGGAGCGGCCACTTGGTACCTCGCCGAAAAAGGAAAGATTTAATTTTCGACGGAATCGATTACCATACCCAAGTCCCCATTACTTACCGACCATGGAAAAAAAGACCGCCTATACGCTTATCGCCTCAATTTGCGGCGTTGCTCTCGCGAATGCCGCATACCTTTCGTACCAAGCCTACGAAATCGGCAAAGGCGGAGGGTTCGATTCGTTCTGCGATATCAATTCGAGCATCTCCTGTACCAACGTGCTCGCCCATCCGCTCGCGCAAATATTCGGCATTCCGTTTCCGATGATCGCGCTCGCGGTGTACCCGGTACTTCTCGCGCTCGCCCTCGTCGGACGTGCCAAAGACGACGCGTTCTTCTTCAAACCGCTGGCACTTCTCGCCGCCATGGGCAGCACGTTCAACGCGTTCATCATCTACCGGGAAGCCGTCTATATCAAGGCGTATTGTATCCTTTGCCTGCTTTGCAGCCTCATTATCGTTACGGTCTTCGCCGTTTCGATGATACAGAACGTAAAAGCCTGCCAAGCCGCGAAAAAATCGAAGAAGGTGAAAAAGGCATAAGCCGTCCTATAGCGCGCTCACGGACGATACGCCCTTTTGGTGCAGGATTTTTCTTAACTTCCGAAGGGCCTTCTGTTCGACCTGACGAACCCTTTCACGGGTAACCCCCATCTTATCGCCCACTTCCTCCAGGGTCATTTCGTCATCGAATCCGAGCAGTCCGAACCGCATGGCAATGACTTTTCGCTCTTTCTCCGTGAAGAACGACTTATTGGATATGGCGGTTTCGGTCCGGAGTATTTCGGCTATTCTCTCCGTTACTTCCAATCGATAGGCTATTGCGGCGGGGTTCGTCGTTTCTTCATCGTCGGCAAGCATGTCGTACAGGTTCCCTTCACCGTCGTCGGAACCCATGGGCATGTCCAGGGAAACGTCTACGGATGCGGCATGGAACGCCGCGAGTTCCATGGCCTCGGAGCGGGATATCCCCAACCCTTCCGTCAAGTCGGAAATGCTCGGGGTACTGCCATGTTTTCCTTCCCAATCTCGGTGAAACCATGCGTATCGGCTGATTTTGGATTCGATATGGATCGGGCGGCGAACCGTGCGGACCTTGTCGTATACCGCACGTCAGATAGCTTGGCGTATCCACTGAAACGCGTAGGTCGAGAATCGGAATCCCAATTCCGGATCGAATTTCTCAACGGCTCGCATGAGTCCGATATTCCCTTCCTGCACGAGATCGGAGAGATCGAGTCCGCGATAGTAGTATTCCCGGGCTATCGAAATGACGAGCCGGAGATTGCAGTTGATGAAGCGTTCTTTAGCCCGAAAATCGCCGGAACGGATTTTACGAGCCAAATCAACCTCCTCTTCAGCGGAGAGGAGCGGAAACTTCCGAAACTCGCGGACATAGTGGGCGAACGGATCGACCGAATGCCCGCACTCCTGAAGCGCTTCCTTCCTGGAGGTTTTTTGTCCTCCGACCTCCCCAGTATCGGAAGCGTGTCAGTTTTCCATGTTTAACATTCGTGCATTATATCATGCGGCGAATCGTGTCAAGGGTATTGTTTGACAAGACTTAACAAATAACTATAAATAGCACGTCAAATAAATACGAAGGAGGTTCTCCATGTTCAAGTTCTGGTGGTTCGTAAGTTTTGGAGGGGTGATGTCGGGAATGATCGCCATCGCCCAACCGCAAACGGGGCTCCTGGCGTTCATGGCGTTCTGTGTCGGCGGACTGGCCTGCTATATGCTCCACATGCCGTCAAAGAACGCGGAGCCTCCTGCGGTGGCGAATGAAAAACGGGAAGTGTCGGAAGGAGTGTCGTCATGACGCCGTTCATCCTTACCGAAGGGCTCGTTCCCGAGAAGGTGCAAAACGATTTCCGGACCGCACGAGGGTTCCTCGCGGACATTCCGGAAGCGACGGAAAAATATCCGGACGCGTACCGACGGCGCATCCCCGGAAAAAAACCGGACGAGGCTGACGCGCATTCGTATCACTGGTCCTGCCACGGCATCGCAAGAGCGCTCGAAACGGTTCTTAAGCTACCGTGGAGAGCGTTCGACGGATGGTTCATGGGCCGTGGGAACGAACACGCCTGGCTGTTTTTGGAATACGAAGGGGGCAAATTCATTCTGGACGCCTATCCCATAGCCGCGGTCGGAGGACCGATATTGGTGGATGCCGGATTCATGTCGCCCTGGCTCTCGGCCTACGAAGAACGGCGGATGCACTACGCCGTGAAGGAAATCGAGAGTTTCAAACGTCAAGGCATCCAAATACTCGAAGCCTACCACACGGCATTCCCCATGGCAAGACTCTGAGGGAATCGCCAAACAAAGGAACGACGCTGAAGGAAATTTTCGACAATGCTTGCCCCCGCGCCTACCGGTCCAACCGTATGGCGTGACGGGCGGACGTCCGTCGAAATCCCCGAGATTCCCCGACGGCATGCCGTTCGGAGAATCCGACATATCCCCCGAGATCCGTCTCGGGGGTTTTTATTGCGCTTCTCGTTTTCTCCCTTCGGAATCCGGATTTATTGACAAATCATAATTTGTAATTATAAGACTCTCGAGGTTCTCAAGAACGAACGGTGCCGGATAGCATCGGGAACGTAGGGAACCAAGATCATTCACATTCTCAAAAGAGAAGAAAGGAGGGGCGTATGGAACGTACTTTCATAGCGCTGTTCGGCATTATCGGAATCCTTCTCGTGGCTCCGATATTCTGGCTCGGCAAAGCCTTTTGGGTCACTGCCGGCATTACGGTCCACCACGTGGCGCTCTGGGGGATACTCATCCTGTTGCCACTCTCCGTCGCGCTCGCCTTCAAAGCGAAAAAAGCGGAACCGCCGGTGGACTGGAGGTTCTTCACCCCCGTTTGGGCGGCATTCTTCTTCGTCTACTACACGGCCAGCGTCTACCAGTGGAGCGGAATCGCCGACAAGAGCATTATCAACGCGCAGGCGGTTCGGGGCGAATGGGAGGAATCCTATACCGCTTGGCGGACCGAAACGGTCTGCACCGCACACGGTAAGGACGGCGGATGTACCAGTTCGCACACCGTCACCCATTGCGACGACGAAGAGCCGAACCGCTATTCCATCGGATTTTCCGACGGAAGCGAACACGGAATCGAGCGCGGCAATTGGCAGGCGTTGGTCCAAAAATTCGGAAACCGGAAAGAGGTTCCCGTCTCGCATGCCGACCAGTGTTCCTCGGGCGACGGACGAAAATTCGTTACCGAATTCCAAGCGGGCAAGAGCCATGAACTCTACGTCAGCTACGAAATTCCGGTAGTGAACTACATCTTAGCCGGACGGAGCCTCTACAAGACGTCGGTCGAAGAGACTAAGCCATTCCTTCCGCAACTGCGCGGGATGCCAGGAATATCCGAACATCCCGCCGGGATCGGTCCGTGGAAGAACGAACGCCTGATATCGGTCGCGCCGTCGATTCCGGAAGATTGGAAAAAAACGGCGAGCTTCGCGCTCGACCGTCTCAACGGCATCCTCGGACCGTCGAAGGAAGTGAACGTGGTACTCTACGTCGTCGATACCGCGGACCGGAGTTTCGTTCCCGCCCTTGAAGCGCACTGGAAACACGGCAAGAAAAACCAACTGACGGTCGTTATCGGTTCCACCGCTTTCCCCAAGGTGGACTGGGCCGACGCGATCGACTTTTGGTCCGAAAAACCCGAAATCCGCATCAACCTCCGCGACAAGCTCCAAACCATGTCGCTCGACGATCCGCGCTTTTTCGCCACTATCGAAAAAGAAGTCGTCGAAAACTGGCAGCGCAAGCGGATGCGGACGTTCGAATACCTCGCCTGGGACCTTACCATCCCCTGGTGGGCGTATTTGCTCGTCACGGTCTTTACCGTCGCCATATCCGCGCTCTTCGGACGTTTCGTTCCATCATTTTTCGGCCGCTACTGAAAACCCAAAAGGAGAAGCTCCATGCAAAAAAGTAACCTTCCCGCCGCTCGCGGCAACCAAGAAGGCGCCCTTGGCCTCGGCCTGGGCGCCGTCCTCGCCGCCATCGGTCTGGTCATCTTCTACGTCATGTTGACCTACAACCAAGCGGCCCGCTTCGAAAACGAACTCGATACGGCCTATAAAAACAACCAGAACGTCCTCTCCAACGCTTTCTACGGCCCCATGGACGTAGCGAAGTTGGGCGAAGAAAAATACCGCACGATGATGAAAGAAATGGTCGAGGCGACAGCCAAGGGATACCAGGGCGCTACCGGCGGCAAGGCCATGATGCTCTGGCTCGGACAGACCTACCCGCAAATCACGGCGGACCTCCAGATGAAACTGGTATCCATCGGCGAAGCGGGCTTGGCCAAGTTCCAGTCATCCCAGACCAACCTGCTCGACCGCGGGCGCGAATACCAGAATTTCCTGGATACGTTCCCGAGCGGCGTCATCGCCGGAGTGCTCGGATTTCCGAAGAAGGTCAACCTGAAGGAAATCCTCACGCCCGTCACCGACGACCAGACCGAGCAAAGCTTCAAAAACAAGAAGCGCGCTCCCATCCAATAACCCCGAACCCAACCGGTGCCAAGAGGCATTCGGAAACGGTCGGACCGACCGAACCCCCGGGCATTGCCCGGGGGTTTTTATTGCGCTTGCGTTCTTTTTATTCGGAATATACTCGTGAACATTCCCGAAACGTCCGGTTTTTTATCGGTGCGACACGGAAAACCGTTCATTCACATCCTCAAAATCCTCTCTTTGCCATTCCATCGTTTTCCGGCAATGCCGGAGAAAGGAAATTTTCATGAGCTTCATCCTCAAAAAACCGCATACGACGGGGAGCATCGCTTTCTCACCCATCTTCTGCGCCCCCGGCGCACTGGGATTCTTCCGCGAAGGATATCCGTGGCACCGTGTCGCGAAACTTTTGGGAATGACCTTCGAGGGTACTTCGTTCGTCGCCAAAACCGCGACGCTCCATCCCCTCGTCGGCAATATGCCGCTCAAAAAAGACGGCCTCACTCCCAAGGAAATCAAACCGAAGTGCATCGAAGTCTATCCGCGTTCGGGCCACGTGCTCAATGCGGTCGGCCTCTCGAACATGGGCTTCTGGAAGATGTTCTTCGACGGACGTTGGCAAGCGATGCGCGAACCGTTCATGCTCTCGTTCATGCCCAAAGGAAATACGGTCGAAGAAAAAGTCGCCGAGTGCCAAGGCCTCGTCCACGATTTCCTCTACCAGTATTACCAACGTCCGTACGGGCGGTTCTCCGCCGATTTCGCTTGGCAGGTAAATTTCGCCTGCCCGAATACCGGTACGGATCCGGCTTGCTTCATCGCCGAAGTTCCGGACGTGCTCAAAGCGTTCCAACCGTTGCGGCTGGCGGGGATTCCCATCGTCGCCAACTTCAACGCGTTGGTTCCGCTCAAGGCGCTGCTCGATGCCGAAGACCTCTGCGACGCCTACTGGATTGCCAACACCATTCCTTGGGGCACTCCGGGTATCGACTGGACCAAATTCACGTCGGTTTTCGAAGACGGCAAGCCCGTATCCCCGCTCCGGGGACGCGGCATTCCCGCCGACGGCGGACTTTCCGGTCCGGATTGCTTCCATTTCACGCTCGCGAAACTGGAAGAAGCGGTCAAAGCCAAGGTGCGCCTGCCGATAATCGCCGGGAACGGTTTACAAGAACCCGACCAGGTCAATCTGCTTCGTGCGGCGGGGGCTTCGGCCATCGCCATCGGTTCGGTCGCGCTCGTCCGCCCTTGGCGGACCGGCGCGATCATCGCCCGGGCGCACGAGGTTTTCGGCAATCAGGCCGGATCGAAGCGTAAAACCCCTCTCGGCGGCAAAATCTCCGGGGCGGCAAACCAATTCCCATCGTACTGACTAGGAGGAACCATGACCCAAATAACCCCGATCATCATCCATACCGCGTTCGACGGGCACGTCCATCTCCGTGACGGCGAAGCCCTCAGGACCACCGTTCCGCACATCGCTTCGCGTTTCGGGAACGGCATCGTCATGCCGAACCTGAAACCGGCGGTGAAGACGGTGGCGGAAGCCCTCGCCTATCGCGAACGGATATTGTCCTACGTTCCGTCGGGCTCGCCGTTCGACCCGCTCATGACGCTCTACCTCACCGAAACTACGGGGAGCGACGAGCTGCTCGAACTCGCGGGTTCCGAAGGAAAGGTCGTCGCCTGCAAGCTCTATCCCGCCGGCGCGACCACCAATTCGTCCGAGGGAATTCCCGACGTCGAAAAGGCCTACGGCATCTTCGAGGCCATGGAACGTCTCGACATCGTGCTTTGCATACACGGCGAAGTCACCGACCCCTCGGTCGACGTCTTCGACAAGGAAGCGGTCTTCATCGACCGCTACCTCCGGAAAATACGGGAAACTTTCCCGAACCTCCGCATCGTCCTCGAACACATCACGACCAAGGACGGAGTCGAGTTCGTCGAAAGCGCCGGGCCGAACACGGCGGCGAGCATTACCGCCCACCACCTGCTCTTCAACCGCAACGCGATCTTCCAGGGGGGTCTGCAGCCGCATTTCTACTGCCTGCCCATCCTGAAACGCGACGTCCATCAGGAAGTCCTCATCCGGGCGGCGACTGGCGGCATGGGAAATTTCTTCGCCGGAACCGATTCCGCGCCGCATCCGAAAAACCTCAAGGAAACTTCTTGCGGCTGCGCGGGGTGCTATACGGCCCCGCAATCGGTCGAGATGTATGCCGAAGTCTTCGACCGGGCCGGCGCGTTCGATCCGGGACAGGGCGGCGTCGGCATCGGGAACTTCGAATGGTTCATGTCGAAGACCGGGCCGACGTTCTACCGGATTCCGGTATCCGAAGGCTACGTCACGCTCCGGAAGGAAACGTCGGAGGTTCCGCCCGACTATCCCTTCGGCGAATCGGGCGTCGTCGTTCCGCTTCTCGCGGGCAAAACGATCGAATGGAAGGCGGAGAGGATCTTGAGAGGAGGAAACTGAACGTCCGGAAACCGAAAGGAATCCGCAATACGAAATCCCCGCTCCGGCGGGGATTTTTCTTTGGACGCGGGCTATCCGGCGTACGCGAACGAAAGGAGATTGTATTCGTCGGTAGCGTATGCGGCGTACCCTTCTGATTTCATCAGCACGAAATACGACACGCCCGCGTCGAGCGTCATTTTGGAACAGATGGTACACCACGGTTCGCCGGAAGGGGCGAGTTTCCCGTCTTTTCCGAGACGGCAATAATAGAGCGTGGATCCGGGGATCTTATCCGGATTTTTCCGGAGCGCGTCCATTACGGCCCGCTGTTCGGCATGGACGCAACAGCTCTTGTCCGAAACCTTTGGATGCAAAGCCTTCTTATCGCATTCGCACCGGCGCTGGGATTCGAGGTTTCCCGGAGGTCAGTTCGTTCCTTCCCCGATAACGTTGCCGTCCACGTCGACGATGACGGCGGCACATTGCCAATCCCGGCATCCGGCGGTTTTGGCAAGCTCGGCGATGCGGGCGTAGACGGCATCGGTTCGGGAAAGTTCGAGAGGTTCGGCAATGGGGCGCATGGAGGGGAATTTTACCCGTACAATTGACTATGCGTTCACATATCTACGAATTCCACGAATTCGTAGCCTTCATTCGGTCATCCGTAGAATATGGCACGAATATCGCCTGTTACGTCAATGGATCTCAATCCACGGTATTCGCCGCGGAGCGCATGATTACGGAGATTCGGAGCGAAGGGATCCTTTTGAAACATTCGGATTTTTTCGTCGACTTTTTCACGTATGTTCAAAGGGTATTGGGAATACCGTCTTATGAACGTTTTCTTGAAGGAGATTTTCATTCGGCCATCCGATTAAGGAATTCGATGGCGGCTTCTCATTCGAACGGACCGCAAGAAACGTTATCGGAATCGTTCAAAGAACGGATGAGCGTACCTCTGGAAATGCTCCGTTTCCTCGAAATTTTTACGTCCGAGAAATCCACGGATTCTCCAATTTTTTCAACCTCTACGGAAGGAACGTTTCGAATCGTTATCGTGGACATGGTCGTTCGGTTACGAATACCTGAGACATTATACGGCATGTCATGCAAAGTCAAAGCCTGCCAAATCCATAAAACGATAGTTCCGAAACGAAAGAAAAACAAAGAAAAAACTCCGAAAAACAAAGCGGAGGAGCGTCTCTACGCCGCCATGCGCCGAAGCGTTTCTTCGACCGCGCGTTTCGTCGCGGCGGTTTTGGCAGTGGCATCGTTCACGAGATCGAGTTCGTCCGTTTCCACCCGGATGACCGGGACGTCGCGGTAGTATTCGGAAAGGATATCGCGACGGTTCCTATCGTAGAAAGCGTGGAGTTCGTCGGTAACGGCGACGATTTGGGAGTCGATATAGCTTCCGCGGCGCTCCAGCCGTCCGAGAACGGTTTCGGGTTTGGCGCCGACGTGGACGACGAAATCGGGTTTGGGAAGTTTCGCGAACGACGCGTTGAAATCGCGCTCGAATTTCTTGCCCGATTTTCCATGGATCTTGACGTAGGCGTACACGAGTACCTGCACGATGGAAAAATCCATGACTACGACCGAATTTTGCGATTCGAGGAATGCCCGAGTGACGATGGCTTCGTCCAAGGAACGGAAAAGTTCTTGGTTCTTTTCCCAAAGGGTCCGGTCCGAAAGTCCGTCGGAAGTCGCCTTGATAATCGGCAGGTACGGGCTCATCTGCGGAAGTTCCGTGAGCTTTTTAACGGCCGGCGGACGAAGGGAGCCGTCGTTTCCGACGGCCTCTTCGAGATGCGCGATGAGCAGGTCGGTAAAGGTGGTCTTCCCTACCCCCGATTGTCCGGTGACGGCGATGACCGGATACCTGTGGTGCTCTAAAAGAAAATCGCGAAAAGATATCCCGGAGAGCGTCAGGGGTTTCGCTTTTTCGATGGCCGCGACATGCTCGGCGGCGGCGAGCTGTTTGGGGGTGGACATGGGGGCATTATAGCACGTTTTGGAAAATGGGGGAAATAATGGGATTTCCCGGAATGATTTGCGGGGAGTCGGATATCGTCATACAATGAAACCGATATCCGTAAATTTCCCGACGATGAAGGCGATGTTTCAGAAAAAAAGGGCATTGGCCATCGCGTTATGCATGACGTGTTTTGCCTACGTAGCCTATGCGGCAACCTTCAGCCTTCCTGCGAAAGTCTCGGTAGGAACGCCTCTCTCGGTCAACGAATGGAATAAGATGGTCGACAGTATCGATTATTTAAAAGGCGAGGTCGATACCCTCAGGGCCGATGTGGCGATATTGAAATCAAAAACCTTGAAAACGTTCGTCGGTACCACCACCCTTACCTACGATGGAGCATGAGTCGGCGGATACTCCGGAGGCGATGCGAAATGCGCCGCACAATTCGGAACCTGAGCGAGAATGTGCGCTGCCGCGGATTTCGCGAACGGGCGTCCGCCAACTATCGGATTCTACAATACCTTCACGTATCTCTATGACGGAACCGGGCCATCGGTCGATTGTTCCGGATGGACGACCTGAGGGGCGAACCGAATCATATTCTGGTCCAGTAGCACTTCTTCGTCGGATCCGTGCTCGAACGCGAAAAGGATTCTTTGCTGCCAGTAGGAAGGTACGAGAAATGATTTGAAAATATATAAAATATCATATGATTGCGAATATATAATTCACTATAGATAAAATGGATTTCGTCACTACTACCGAACTCCAAAAGCACGCGAGCGGAATTGCTACGAAAAAAAGCCCCTCCCTCGTTTTGCGTCACGGAAAACCGGAAGGAATCATGCTTCCGTTCTTTTCGGGGTACGAAAGTTTTTTGAGCGACTATATGGAAGCTTACGAAATCGAAGCGAACCGCGAAAAGCTCGTATGAGAACTCCGGGCATCGAAAAAATCCGGAATTTCCTCGTTTTCCGTCTAATGGTCGTAACGTTCCGTTTCACGAAAACTTCGGAGAAGGCGTTTTCGAAGTTCGATCCGAAAATTCGGGAATCCTTGGTCGAATCTTTAACAGCGCTGAAGGATTCCACCCTTCTCGAAACGAACAGCAAGGCCGTAACCAACCTCCTCCCGGCGACGCACCGCCTACGTGTCGGAAACTACCGCTTCCTCTACGAAAGGAATGGGGACGAGGTCTTGATCCTTAAAGTCGGGCACCGGAAAAACGTGTATCAATAAGTCGTTTGGGGAATATCGGATGAGGGATTCTTTCCTCCCGCCTCCGCTACGCTCCGGACGGTTCGGAACGCCTTGCCACGGAAAGCCGCTTCGGCGGCTTTCTCCCGGTCTCGCACCGCTCGACCGTGTGGCTGCGGTTTCGAATCCCCCGTCATATCCCCTTTCGGATACAGAAAAACTCCCGGATTTTCATCCGGGAGTTTTTTGATATCCGATGGCTGGGGATGAGGGATTCGAACCCCCGAATGGCGGATTCAGAGTCCGCTGCCTTACCACTTGGCGAATCCCCAATATTCTTCGACTCGCGCCGGGGATAATATAGAAAATCCGCGTCCGCGCAAATCGAGTTCGCTATTCGAGATATTCCCCCGGATG
>JAUPLX010000119.1 GCA_030836665.1 Patescibacteria group bacterium | reverse complement strand
TTCAACTACGTACGCAAGGGTTCGGAAGCGGAAAAAGCCGCGGTAACGGCCGCGGCGGCGCGAAAGAAGACCGAAGCCTAACTGCCTTTTCGGGCGAGGCGGGCCTTAAGGTCCGCTATTTTCGCGATATCTACGGCGACGTGCTTTGCCGCTTTGCTATCCGAATCAGTAAAAGAGAAACTCGATCCGCATCCGCACCGCCCTTTGACGGAGGGGCCCGAATATATCCATTTCTCTTTCCCGTCCTTCTCCGTTCGGGTCAGGCGCGCTCCGTCGAGACGCTCCCGGTCGTCTTTCCGGAAGTAGGTCGTAATGCCGCCGACGTCGCACGAAGAAAGCCCGGAAACGTCACGCGGGGAAATTTCTACCGAAATTTTCATACCGGCACACCCTCCGTTTACGAAACGTACGAGTACGGCCGCAATTCCGGAATTTTTCCAAACGGCGAGGGTGGGGGAGTCGAACTTGAGCGTCATGATTCGGATTTAGGGAACGGGGAAATCTATTCAATTTCTTTAAGAAATCAATACCGAAGTTTTTCCCGTACCTAAGGCGAAACCGTGTTACTGAGCGGGAAAATCGGAGAAAAATCAAGGAGAAAAATTCGGCGAACGGGGAGAAATCGTTAGTATGGAACCCCTTCGTTGAAAGAAAGAGGTGTGCCCAAATGGATAGTTGTCGATGTTGCCGATGGATCCGTACCGTCGCGTTGTCGGCGTTCGTAGCTTCTTGCGCGTTGCCAGTAAGCGCCCAAGAAAGCGCGTACGACCTCGTATCGGCTAAAAACCCCGTCGAAACCTTCGTAGCGTGGTTCGGACCGAAACTCCGAGCCGTACTCGAAGAGTCGACCGGCATCATAGCCGACCGCCTTCCCATCAAACTCGCGATGGCGCAAGCCGCTCTCGAGACCGGATGGGGAAAATCCCAGGCGGCCGTCAAACGGAAAAACTTCTTCGGACTCATGAAATCGGACGGCACTCCCATGTCGTTCGGCTCCGCCGAGGATTCCATTCGGTTTTACGTCAAAACGCTCTCCGAGCACAAAGCGTACGCCGGCCTCCGGAAACGCCTAGGAAAAACGGATTCGCCCGAAATGCTCGTGCACGAACTGCGCGCGTACTCGGAGCATCCCGATTATCCGAACATGCTCAAATCGATCATACGATCGGAAAAGCTCGCCCGTCTGGACATCCCCGATGAAAGCGAGATCCCGCAGGGCGCTTACCGTGCGCCGTCCGGGAAGTCGGAAAATGACCGGATCGAAGCGCGCTCCATATCCTCCGATTGCGAGAATCTGGAGCTGCGCGTAGGCCGTCATATTTCCCTCTAAGAACCTTACGAGGTTCAAAAAGATCCCGTCTTCGGACGGGATCTTTCCGTATGCCTTAGGCTACGGTCGAACGTATCGCTTCCAATTTTTCCACCAGTTCGCCGATTTTCCCTTCGTCGTTCAATGCACGCATTTCCCGAATCCAATCGCCATACTGAAGGAACCGCGGACTCATCGCGGGAACGATGTCAAGGTCGTGGAACACCATGGATTCTATCCGGGAAAATTTCTCGTGGATGATTACGGAGAGCTTCTCCGAATCCGACGCCCCGTCCATGATCGAATCGGTCTTCAGGGAATGCTCGAGTCCGTAGCAAAAGAGAAAGAACGATTGTGCGCGCAGAAGGTAATCGACGCGCCGTATCGCCATGGACGAAGAAATTTCGTCGCCCTTTTCGCAGGCTTTCCGGAGTTCTTGCACCACAGGGTCGAACGACGTTCGGATAACCGTAAAGGGGCGTACGGGGAAATCGGAAGCCGTGAGCGAATAGGATTCGAAGAGTCGGAGAATCATTCCCGCCCGTTCCGGAGCCTCGAAGGGGGACGATTCGTCCAATAGGGGATACGCTTTGCGGTATACCGATTTCCAAGATCCGCTTTCCCTCTCGATGGAAGATTCGATCGACCGGGCTTGGATCTCCATCGACATGCGTTTTCCCATGCGTTCCAAAAAGCCTTTCTGCACGTCCGAAAGCGCGCCTTTGATGCGAAGACGGTCTTGCGAACGGTTGCCGAGCCTGACGGAAAGGAGTCGGTCGAGGTACGCTCGCTGCTCGAAAAAGGTCTTTCTCGAAGCGAGGATTTCCCGAATTTCCCCGACCGAAGCCCCGTCTTCCGGAGTGGCGTCGTATTCCACGAGAAGGACCGAGAGGGCGTTCGCCGACTCCCGGAGGGATTTTTCGCGTTCGGCGAGAAAATTCGCGGCGTAATACCGGCTCCGAAGGTAGGAAAACGCGTCCGAATAGACCTTGGCGGCGGTCGAAAGGACGTTTTGGCGTTTGGATTCCCTCTGATTGAAGACTTGGAACGAAACGATCATTCCGTTCGCCGGATGCCAGGGGGTCGTGATGGCGACGGCCTTCCCTCCTCGACGGGAAGGACCGACCGGCACCGACTCCGAAAGGATTTTCTTCAATTCCGGAATGGCGGCGATCTTCGCTTTGACGGTTTGGACGTGGGAATCTTTTTTCCGTTTTCCCATCGGCTGGAGCGGAATTCCGAGATCCCGAAGGAAATCTTCGCCGACCATTTCCGGATGGAACACCGAATCGAGAATGGCTTCCGACTCCCAAGAAAACGGCGAAGGCCCGTCCGGAAGCATGCGGTAATCCTCCGGAAGCGAGAACGCCGCCTGCGCGTTATAGAAACGGTTCGACGGCTTTCTCGAAAGGCGGTCGCGAAGTACGTTCGGCGAAACGTGCGGAAAACGGCCCAACCGCTCGGACGCGTCGGCTTTGGCGCGTTGGGATTCGAGACATTCCCGTATTTCCGCCAAACCGATGTCGAGAAGAAGCATTTCCCCCACGAGCCGTTTCCGTTTGCGTACCTCCGAAGCGGAAGCCGCTTCTTCGGGAAGCGCCTCGATTTTTTCACGTATCTCCTCACGTCGCGCTTCGCAATTTTTCGCTCGCATTTGGCGGAAAAGGTTATGAGGGATTAATAGCCAACAATCCTCGTTTGTCAATCGATTACGGCGGTCGAATCGGGGCGGCGGTCGGGAAAATGCCGATTCTTCCGTAGGGAATTCGGAGCGTTCGGATATACTTGGGAAAATTCGTTTTTTCCTCCGCATGGCCCCGATCATCGAACCGCTTTCCTCCATTCTCCGCCCGCGCTCGTGGGAGGAATTCGCCGGACAAAAACACCTCGTCGGCGAGGGGGCCCCGATTCGGAAAATACTGGAATCCGGACGGTTGGTTTCGATGGTGTTCTGGGGTCCTCCGGGAACTGGGAAAACCAGCCTCGCGTATCTCATTTCCAAGACGGCGGACGCTGAATTCTTCCACCTCTCCGGAGTCGTGAGCAAGAAGGAAGACCTGACGCAAATCATCACGAAAGCCCGCAAAAACTTCCTCGAAGGACGTCGTACGGTACTCTTCCTCGACGAAATCCACCGGTGGAACAAAGCGCAGCAGGACGCTCTCTTGCCCTACGTGGAAAAAGGCATCGTCACGCTCGTCGGCGCGACGACCGAAAATCCAAGTTTCACGATCGTTCGAGCATTGCTCTCGCGCGCCAAAGTATTCGTATTCGAACCCCTTTCTCCTACGGACGTCGCGGAAAACCTAAAAAATTCCCGTCC
>JAUPLX010000118.1 GCA_030836665.1 Patescibacteria group bacterium | reverse complement strand
TTCACGCCCGCCCTCTCGGCCATGCGCCGTTGGAAAATCCCCGATTT
This sequence comes from Patescibacteria group bacterium, assembly GCA_030836665.1. GTDB lineage: Bacteria > Patescibacteriota > Gracilibacteria > BD1-5 > UBA2023 > JANJWP01. The sequence continues at coordinate 4,495 of JAUPLX010000118.1, read as the reverse complement.
CGTCGGGGTTCTCATCATCTATTTCGGCATCTTCGTCATGGCGGCTACGGTGTTCGCCACCACGCTCCCGATTTTCGCGAAAGAACTCGTCGCGCTCTTTTCGACCTTGTCGACCCTCTCCGACCGTCTCGCCTCGGCGTATGCCCAAGGCGGAATCGCCGCCCTCGGATTGCCCGATTTCCTCGTTCCGCTCGTTACGCTTTTCGATCCCGCGTCCGCTCTCGCGTCCCTTCGGGACAATGCCGGAGACATCGCGAAATCGCTCGCGAAATTCCTTTCTTCCGTGGGAATCAAGGGTGCCGGAGTGTTCGCTTCCCTCGGTGCCGGCATCGCCGACGTCGCGTTGGTCTTCGTGTTCACGTTCTTCTTCGTACTCGAACGCCACAACATCCGCGATTTTTCTTACCGCGTCGTCGGAAAGACGGCCGCGGCGTATTTCCGGTCCAAAGAGAAACCCGTCGTTTCAGCCCTTTCGGCTTGGATTCGTGGGCAACTGTTCCTCGGCCTTTCGATCTTCGCGCTCACCCTCGTGGGACTCTACGCGCTCGAATGGATATTCGCCATTCGCATGGAAAGCCGGTTCGCCTTGGCCCTTATCGCCGGAATCACCGAATTCGTCCCGTATCTCGGGCCGATTCTCGCCCTCGTTCCCGCTCTGGCGCTCGCCTTGGGCATGTGACCCGAGCCGGTTTTCGCGGTATTGGCCCTCTATCTCATCGTCCAACAGCTCGAAAACAACGTCCTCGTGCCATGGCTCATGAGCAAATCGCTCGATCTCTCTCCCTTCTACGTTCTCGTCATGACGACGGTCGGGGCGACGCTCGGAGGAGTCGTCGGCATCCTTATCGCGCTTCCTGCTGCGGCGATACTGCGGATATTCGTCCAGGACGCCATCGACAAACCCGCCAGATTCCGCGCGGTAAAGGCCGTGAAGCCCTCCAAAGCTTGACAAACGTCCAAGGTTTCCTAATATTTCTTCCGAATCCGTAACCGGTTTTCATGATTCGAACCCATTCCTACTCCTTCTCGTTTTACTTTCGCCGCCGAGGCGAGGGGAAGGTTCGTATGGTCTAAGACCGAATAGCATTCCTCCACCGCCTCTCCCAACGGAAGGCGGTTTTTATTTTCCATTCGAATTCCCATGAACGCTCCTGCCAACCATGCCGTCCGCGATGCCACGCTCCAAGTTTCCGAAATGGCCGAAACTTCCCGATCCGGTCTCCGTTCGGCAATAATCGCCGACCGGGTGAGCCATAACGTTCGGCTGCTCGTCGGTCTCGTCGCCGGTTTCGGCGCTTGCACTCCTATCGAATCGATTCGCGATTCCATCCGGCGGCTCGGACGTTCGGACGCGCACCTCGTGCTCGCGACCCTCTCGGAAGAACACTCGCGCACCCGCCAGGATATCGAACTCATGCACCCCGAACTTCTCGAACTCCTCCGGACGAAGTGCTCGTAGGTTTTGAAAAGGCGTTTTTTTCCGTACACTTGGGAGAAAGCCACCCAACATCCGTATGAAAACCGTCCTGCTCGTCGAAGACGACCTCGCCATCCGAACCCCGCTCTCGATGTATCTCGAGAACGCGGGCTACCGCACCGTCGGTATCGGAAACGGACTCGAGGCATTGCCGTTCCTTCGGACGAACGGTGCCGATTTGGCCATTCTCGACATCAACCTTCCCGGCAAGGACGGACTCACGCTCTGTCGCGAAATCCGAAGCGAATTCCCATTGCCCATCATCATGCTTTCGGCGCGCGGTTCCGAAGAAGACAAACTCACCGCGTTCGGATCGGGTGCCGACGATTACGTTCCGAAACCGTTTTCCCCCCGGGAACTCGTCGCCCGCGTCGCTACCGTACTCAAACGTGCCGCTCCGAAGCCGTCCGCGGCGGAGTCCGCCGCTCTCACCGACGTTTCGGTCGGACCGCTCCGCCTCGAAGGCGCCAATTACCGCGCGTTCGTCGGCGATGCCGAAGCGAAGCTTACCAAGACCGAATTCCTTCTTCTCCACCGGCTTGCCCGCGATGCCGGCAAAGTCGTCGAACGCGAAACGCTGATGAAGGAAACCTTCGGCTACGGAAATTACCTCTATGACCGGACCATCGACACCCACGTGAAAAACCTCCGCAAGAAAATCTGAGAAGCCGTGGTAATCGAAACGGTGCGAGGCATAGGTTATCGAATTTCCCTCTAGGTTCGTGAAATTCGCCCATAAATCCTCCCTGTTCCTCCTCGTTACGCTCCTGTCGGTCGTCGCGACCAATTTTTTCGCGCTCCGCTATTTTTCGGAAAAGTATTTCCGCGAATACGTCGCCGAAGTGCGCCGCGAACTGCCCGATATCAATCTCGACCTCGTCGGCGCGGTCATCGGTGCCAAGGGTCTCGACCAAAAGACCATCGACGAATACCGCGACACCCTCCGCGACCTTTCGAGCATATCTTCCGGACTGGAGCGTTTTTCCCAAGATCCCAGGAGCTTCATTCCCGCTTCGTATTCCGGCGTGTTCGAGTCATCGGGAACGGACATCCTCTCGGATCCGGTCGCCCGGTCTTTCGCCCTTTCCGCGGAGACCCCCGTACTCTCGAAGATCCTCTCGTTTCGGGCTTTCGGCGCGGAAACCCCCGAGGGCATCTTCGCGTACAAAGTCCTGCGCTCGATGTTCTTCGTCAACTTCGCCCTCATCGCGCTGGTACTCCTCGCGTCTTCGGTATTCATCCGGCTGTCGATGCGCCCTCTCCGGAGCGTCGTCGAACGCATCGAGGGCATGGCCAACCGCCACGAATACCATTCGGTCGAATATTCCGGAAACGACGAGTTCCGTCCCCTTCTCGACGCTATCGCTTCGCTTTCCGAAAGCCTCGCTTTCCAGGAAAAGATCCGTTCGGATTTCCTTTCCGACCTTTCCCACGAAATCAAGACCCCCGTCACGGCCATCAAGTGCTATCTCGAAGGCATCGAAGACGGCGTCATTCCGCTCGACGAAAAAAACATCCGCCATTTGAGCGAGGAAATCGCCCGCCTCATCCGCATTACCGACTCGGTCATGAAACTCGAACGGCTGGAGGGGAAGGGGATTACCGAAATCCGACCGGAAAGAATCGACCTCGTCGAAACTTTCGAACGCGTGCGCGATGAATATTTGCCGATGTTCGCGGGTACCAGGCAGATCGTCGCGTTTCCTGACGACAAGCGTTTTTTCATCCAGTTCGACCGTGACGGACTCTTGCAGATCGTTCATAACGTCTTTTCGAATTTTCGCAAATACGCCGGGCCGGGTTCGCTTTTGAGCATTCGGTTCTTCCACACGAAAAACGACACGGTCATTATATTTACCGACGACGGACCGGGAGTTCCGGAATCGGAGGTCCCGTTCCTTCGCGAAAAATTCTATCAAGCCGAAAAATCCAGAACGAACGAACCCGGTAGGGGATCGGGCATCGGGCTTTCCGTCGTGGAAAAAATCGTTCGGCTCCATTCGGGCGCCCTTTTCGTCAGAAGCGGTGAGGGGAAGGGATTTTCTTTGGAAATTCGAATTCCCAAAGCGTAGCGGACACCATCCCCTTCACGAAAAATTCACTCGACGGGTCTTGAAGCGCCGCCGCCTTCGTATATAACGGAACGCGAACCGCAATTTCCTCCATTTGAAAACCTTCGTTTCCCTATTCGCGTTTTTCGGTCTCCTCTCGGCATTTTCCGTAGGGGAGGTTTTCGCTGATGCCGGAACGGGAAGCGTGAAAACGGAGACGGGAAAAACCGCGGCAACCCCGAAAACCGAAGCCGCGGAAGATTCCGGCGAACCGGAAGATTCCGAGGAAGACGTTTACGAACGCGAACGCGAAAAGCAGAAGGCTATCGACGACGTCAACGCTTTCCTCATAGAGTCGTACAAGATCAAACTCGACAAGCTTCTCGACGAGGTATACCGCAGCGTCCGCGTAGCCTCGAAAGACGATCCGGCGCTCCAGACGCTCCTGCTCCGTCGGGTGCTTTCCGAAATCGAAGCGAAAATGCAGTCCATCTCGGAGCGCAATATTACGCCGAACCGAAAAAAAATCCTCATCGCGGTTTTTTCGTACCTTAAGTCCGATATCGAATCCAAGATTCGGGCGCTTGGCGGAAAATAACAATATTTCCTGAATCAGAGAAGGGGTTTAAGCCCCCTTTTTTTCGCGTCATATTTCCAGGCAAAATGCCGTTTACTGAACAATTATGCATTGAATAATGCGTCTGAATCATTTGACTATGCCCCGTGGACTAATACCATATAAACGAAATTTTAATATTTTCGTATACGGTATGAAATCTTCGAGAACGGAAACCCTCCTCTCCGACTCCGTCTCCTCCCGGGTCCTCCGCGCCCTCCGCCACGGAACGTCCCGCAGGCTCTCCGGCTTCACCCTCGCCGAACTCATCGTCGTGGTCTCCATCCTCGCGGTGCTCGCGACCATCGGTTTCCTCGCGCTCTCCGGGTACCAGAAGGACGCGAAGAAGGC
>JAUPLX010000117.1 GCA_030836665.1 Patescibacteria group bacterium | reverse complement strand
GATGCTCACGGTTCTCGGATATTCCATCAACGATACCATCGTCGTCATGGACCGCATCCGCTCGAACCTGAAGATTCCCGCGAATAAGAAGAAGGATTTCGGAACGCTCATCAACGATTCCCTCAACGATACGCTCACCCGCTCCATCTACACTTCCTTTACGGTCTTCATTACGCTCGTAGCGCTCTTCTTCTTCGGGCCGGAAGCTATCAAGGGATTCATTCTCGCCCTCATCTTCGGTACCGTCGTCGGAACCTATTCGTCGGTATGTATCGCCGCTCCGCTCCTCTACGACATCAGCAAGGGAGGAAAGGCCGCAGCCGCCGCAGCGAAGAAATAGGCCTCATAGCCGAAACAAGCGTCGTAAAAAAGAGCCCCCGGAGTGATCCGGGGGCTTTTCATGCGTGGCTGAATCAGCTTTTGTTCGCCTTTTCGGCCAGCTTTTCCGCAACGAGTTCGACGGCCTTGGCGACCGTGTCGATTTTCTCGGCTTCTTCGTCGGAAATGGTGATTTCGAACTCTTCTTCGAGGCCCATGACCGCCTCGACGGCGTCCAGGGAATCGAAGCCGAGATCGTCCTTGAGGGAATGCTCCGGCTTGACGTCTTCCGGCTTGACGTCGCTCTGGTTGGCCAGGGCTCCGGCTACTTTTTGAAACACTTCTTGGTTCTCCATTGCGTCTTCTCCTTTTTGGTTTCGCGCTCTTGGTGTCAGATCCGCTTGTTCCGGATAATAGTTACGGATTTGAATTCGTCAATAATCGTGAGGATTTTGGCATTGAAGCCCTTTTATTCCTTTTCTCGTTGGTTTTTTTAATGAACGGCCACCCAAACGGGCAAGTGGTCGCTGATTTTCCTGGCTTTTTTCAGGGATTCCTCGGTAACGGGTGAAAATTTCCGTTCGACGAAGTCGATAATGCCCGAACCGCAGATTTCGAATCCTTTGACGTAGGCGTGGTCGAAATCGTGGAGCCGGTAATTGCCGCGTTCGTCGGGTTTTTGCTTCAGACTGGTTTTTCCCGTGGACGAAAGCCGGAACCCCGCCTTCCATAGAAACGCGTCGGCCTGGGTGCCGGAAAGGTTGAAGTCTCCGGCGAACACGGCTTTTTCCGCGCCCGTAAGCTCTTTCGATACCGATATCACGGCGATTTCGTCTTTCGGTTTTTTGTTGGACGGAACCGCGTGGAACGAATAGACCGAAAAGCGTTCCCGTTTCGAATTGAGAAACGCCGCTTTGAAAGGTTCGCGGCTAACGCCGTTTTCCAATTCCGCGACGAGTCCCGACCCTCTCCGATCAAAAAAGACTTTCGAAGGTTTCCAAAGGACCGCATAAGCTTCCGATTCGGCGTTTTTCGGTTGGGTAGCGCCACTGGTAGCGATTTCCCACTTCGACCCCGTTCGTGAGAGGGCGTCCCCCAATTTGGCTACGGCCCGGGTACCGAATTCCGTCGTACTTATTTCCTGAAGTACGACGATGTCGGCTTCGCGGAGCACGTCGGCCATGGCAGTGATTTCTTCGGGCGATTTCTTCGCGCCGAAGTTTCCGGCGTTCCAACTCGCCACGACGATACGTTCCCTAGGGCATCGGTCGGGAACTTCGATGGCCGGAAAATATTTTCGAACCCCTCGGTCGGATTCCTCTCCCGGGAGGGCGGCGTTCGATTTTTTCGCTTCGGCCGGCGGAACTCCGAAGAGCCGACCGACCGATTGCTCGGTCACGACGTGCTTAGGGCCTGCGTCGCACCCGGACGATAAGAAGATAGCAAGCGTGACGGCGAGCCATGCGAATCGTTTCGTACTACGTAGCATGTCGGTTCCTTTCCGCCGGTATCCGGCTAAAATATGTGTTTTGGCAATGTGAATGAGCGATCCGGAATTCCCGGGAACTTTTTGATAGTAGATACGGAAATCCGTATGTCAATAAATATGAAAATCCCATCCCGTCCGGCGCGCGAAGGGAATTACGGACGTCGGCGAAGTTTTTTCACGAATTCGATTTTACAAAAAAACTCCTTCCGCTATACTCGCTCGCGCTTCTCCTTGAAGGGGAAAGAACGCACCCTTAGCTCAGTTGGATAGAGCGCCTGGCTTCGAACCAGGAGGCCGTGGGTTCGATTCCTGCAGGGTGCACCATAAGAGCGATATGCCCACGACGAATCGAAAGAGGGGCGATCACAAAAAGACCTCAAAAGATGGAAGATACCCAAGCCCGGGTGGTGGAATTGGTAGACACGTACGCTTGAGGTGCGTATGCCGAAAGGTGTGGGGGTTCAAGTCCCCCCTCGGGCACCATGAAAACATAAGCCCCGTTCCGCAAGGAGCGGGGATTATTTTTTATTTTTCCGAGGGGGGACTTGAATAGAGGGGTAGGCCGCAATGCGGCATAGGAAGCCAATGATTTGGCTTCCGGCCCCGACACCCGTCTCGCGGAGTCGCGAAGCGACGTGAGCGAACAAGTCCCCCCTCGGGCACCATTTGAAAATAAGAAATCCCTTGCGAAAGCAGGGGATTTCGTTTTTAAAAATCGCAGCGAAGGGGGTTTTCGCGGAATTTTCGAAAACGTCGAATTCGGAAGTAGGCGCGGAGAGAACGTTTCGATTGACAGAATGGCCGTAAAAGATTAAAATCTCGTTTAGAAATTTAACTATCGATTCCCTGATACGCATGAAAAACACCATAAAACACGCCATACTTTTCGGAATCACCTCCTTTCTTACCATACTGGCCTGCACGGTAGCGTATGCGGCATGGACGAACCTCGCGGACGTTTCCGCCTCATCCCCGCTTACCGCTGCCCTATGGAATAGCCTCGTCGCGAAGGTGAACGACATCGGAGGGCGAACCGATGGTATTTACAGCACGGGAGGAAAGATCGGCGTGGCGACGAACGCCCCCACCGAAGAACTCGAAGTGAACGGAAACGTCAAAGCGACGCCCATCTTCGGACAATGGCAGCACGGCGGACACCAATACACCACCAGTACTGCCACGACGGTATTGCTTCAAACTGAGAACGTCAATACGAATCCCGAATATTTCGAACTTTTAGCGGATCAGTCCGGCGTTCTCGTGAAGAAGGCCGGGTACTACTATTTCGAGGGATCGACCGACGCCATGACTTCTGCGTATACGGGGCGTTTCGACATGATGCTTAAAAGTAGCGCCGGTGCGAACGTCGCTTACGGCATCCATATGATACGGTCCGCCGGAACGAACACCTATACGAACTACGCCGTCTCCGGCATGTCGTACGTCGCCGCTAATACCACGATTTCCATGAGGCTCGAAACCGCTTCGGCGGCCGATTGGTTCATCCATTCGGGGCTTGCGAGCATGCGGATCTACAAGATGAATTAATTGTACTGGCTTTCAATCCCCACCGCATTGCATTCTCCCGGAATTATCGTATAATCGGCGGATGAATCCCGCTTCCGATCAAAAATCCCAACTGGAAATCGCCGCTTGGGAGCTTCGTCAAAAACTTGCCGGACGTCGCGGCGTACCTATTCCTGCCAAGCCAGAACCATCATCGAAACCCCTCGCTTCGAGCGTTTCGGCATCCGTAGCGACGGCCGTTCACGCGATAGATTTCGATGTGGGCGATGACGGTCCGCAAAATGCCGTTGATATTTGCCTCGTTGCCCGTAACGAACCGGTACCGGTCCCCACTCCCGCGAATCCGGCTCCGTTTTCCGGAATGTTTTCCACCGCGTTCGAATCGGTGGAATCGATTATCGAATCGGTCGGAGGAAAGATCGCCGATCTCATGAGAACCTACGGGGTGACCGAAACCCATAAAGAGGCATGATACGACGTCATCGATTCCGCCAAAACTGAAGACTTCGTGCCGGAACGGGTGGTCGAAGCGCTCGAACGCGGCAGCGTTCTGAACGTCGGCATCGACGGGTTCGAATACTTCAAGATCTTAAAGATATTCGATACGAAATTCGACCGTCTGGTAGAAGTCCCGGGAGCATTGAAACCAGTACGCATCCAACGCCTCATCTGCGCGGTCGACCTCAAGACGGCAACCGGGCATAGGGGTCGTCGCGAATTGCTCATCACGTTTCCGCTTCGCTCCGGAGAGTGGCTCACCTTTCATGATCCCTCGACGCAGAAACTCCTCGCAAAACGCCCGATACTGTCCATCGCCATGAATCGGAAAACCGTCGCCGAACGTTTCGTATCCCTGTTTTCGTAGGTTTCGCGCAAATAACGGTTTTGGCACTTTTCGGAGGCCCGGAGGTCGATATCCGAAACGGACTTTCATTTTCTGAAAACGTGGCGTAAACTACCGGCGTTCGTACCATTTGCTCTCCATATCCATGGTTTCCGACCCAAAAAAGGATTCCGCGTCCGAGAAGCCGGACCGTTCCGATCAGGATCTCCGGGTACTCCTACTCATGCTTTTACTGACGGTTCTCGTCTTCGCGTTGTTCCTTTTGCGTTCGAACCGCCCCGGCGATTTCGAACATGCCCGTCTTGCCGTGGTCGCGGGTGCGGAGGACGCGTATTCCCAAGCACGGGAAGACGCCCCCTCCTGGATTTCTCGAATCGCCGACTTCGCGACCTACGTCCGCGATTATGGAAATGCTCCCGTTCCGCCCCCGATTCCGAAATACGTACCGAAAGAATCCCTGCCGGTCGAACCCGTCCCGCCCGTTTCCGTGGTGGCGGATTTTTCCGGAACGCTCGTTCCCCCCGTGTCGACGGGCGCGTCGGCCGGAAGTTCCGATATCGGAACCGTACCGGTCACGGACTCGTGATCCGCCCTCCGAATCCCCGAACCGATCATTATCGAATACGGAAAGTACGTTTTTGAAATCGAAGGTCCGATAACGAAAGGGGAGGACGTCTCCATTTCTCTCGGAAAAGCCAAACTGACCGTCCGTGCTCGGGAATAGGGTATCCTCGGACAAAAAGTTTCGGACAAAAAAAGAAACGGATCTCGAATTCGGTGGATCCGTTTCTTTTCGCATGCATACCGTACGGCTTCTTCCGTCCTTACGTCCTTCGGAGGATAAAGCAGGAATATTTTCCCATAATTTCCCTGACGGCGCAACGATTCGCCCTTGACGGTTGATTTTTTTTGCGGTTTCGATACTCTTTCCTAAACGATCCCCATGAAACCGACCACGACCCCGTCAGCTTCCGCCACGTCTTCGAAACCACCAGTTCCGTCGCCGAAGGCGGAGAAAAAATTCCTCGATACGGTTTCGGGCGAAATGGAAACCCTCGGAAAGTTCGAGTCCATGAAACGCTCCGCGGTAGCCGAGCTCGTAGAGTTTTATCGTGACCGGACGAATAAGATCATCCTTTTGGGCGCCGCCGGAACCGTCGTTCTCGCGGTTGCGGGAGGAACGGCACTGTATCTGCAAGATTCCGAACGTCCGAAGAAAAAGTCCGCAAAGACGTCGTTGTCCCATCCGGCCCCCGTCGGGAAAGATTCGGAAAAAGACGTTCCCAAAATGACTCCCGAAGAAATCATGCGCGCCCATCAGAAGATTCTCGACGGGCTTCCCAATCAGCCGCCGAAGCCCGCCCTTCCGGCTCCGACGGCACCGAAAGATTCGAAAATCCCACAATCCGACAGGACTCAGGCGTCCGTTCCGGATTCCGGGCGCTCCCGAACGGATCGCGAAGAAACCGTTCGAAACAAATCCGCCACGATATCGAATCCCCAGGACGTCGAGGGAATTTTGGAGACGATTCGCGAATTCAACAAACGGAACGCGGAGAAAACGAAGAATGCGCCTTCCGAGCGTTAGGTCTGCCACTCTCGCCTTCGTATTAATATTTGCCAGAGAGCACCTTTTCGCTATAATTCGCCCGCCTCGCCCAGGTGGTGGAATGGTAGACACGCAGGTTTCAGAAGCCTGTGGGAGCAATCCCGTGTGAGTTCGAGTCTCATCTTGGGCACCAATTCGAACTCCGGTCTTCCGGTTCGCGAAGGGGGCATTGCGTAAGAAAAAAGCCTTTCAGGAAGTGGCGCAATTGGCTAGCGCACCAGCATGGGGTGCTGGGGGTTGTGAGTTCGAGTCTCATCTTCCTGACCATTTCTTTTCGCTCATAATCACGAATTCCTTCGTCAGTTTGAAAAAATTCATTCATCGTACCAACTCGTACGGCTCATTGGAATTTTTTCAAACTTTCTCGGATTTCATTGATTCTAAGGCGAAAAATTCCCAATCTCCATTTCGCCGCCCTAGCTCAGTTGGTAGAGCAACGCACTCGTAACGCGTAGGTCGTGGGTTCGAGTCCCATGGGCGGCTCCATCGTTTTTTTACGTCCTTTGGGCTCCATAAAACTCTCAAGAATGGCAATTCTCGACAAGGGAATCGATTACGCATACCTCCACTTGGAGGGCGTTACGGAGGTTCCGGCCGAAGAGGTTGCCGCCTATATCCAACAGGTGGAAGAAGAAGTCATTCCGGCCATCAATCGAATTCTGGACGCGAAAGCCGAAGGGGCTCGGGCTACGAGAAATCAAATCGTTTATTAAATTCTTTTTCTTATGAAGACCGCTCTCCAATCCCGTCCGGGAACCGTTCTCAAAATCGGGAACGACCTCATGCTTGTCGTGAAGTTCGAAATCCACCGCGGGGGCCGCGGTGCGACCAATATCAAGATGCGCCTCAAAAATCTCATCGTCGGCAATACTCAAGACCGCGTATTCGATTCTGAAGAAAAATTCGAAGACGTCAGCCTTTCGCGCGTAAAATTCGAATACCTCTATGAATCCGCCGGAACCTACGCGTTCATGAACCAGGAGACCTACGAACAGATTGAACTCACCGAGGACGATCTCGGCGACGCGGTCAATTTCCTTACCGAAGGACTCATCGTCGACGTCCAGTCGTACGAGGGGCGCTTCGTAGGCGTCATCCTTCCCGCAACCGTCAAGCTCGAAATCGTCGAATGCGAACCGGGCGTGAAGGGGAATACCGCCGACGGCAAGATCACCAAGGACGCGAAACTTTCCACCGGGTACGTCGTCAAGGTTCCGGGCTTCATCGAAAACGGCGAAACCGTCGTCGTGAATACCGAAACCGGAGAATACCAAGAACGCGCGAAGTAGTTCGCCGATTTTAAAAAAGCCGCCCCG
>JAUPLX010000116.1 GCA_030836665.1 Patescibacteria group bacterium | reverse complement strand
GGTCGACCAATCTCGGTACCAAGGCGGCCGACTGGATGTACGGACCGGCCTCCGCCCCGGTTACCCCTCCGGAAAAAAAGAAGGGGTAATTCCGCGACGATGGCATACATTTTTCCGAAAAAGAGGGCTTGGAACCCCTCTTTTTTGCACCGGAACTCCGAATAGGGTAAAATCGTACGGAACGTAATCGTCCCCCCATGTCTGACAAATCCGAAATCCTCTCCGTCCCCGGAGCCTCCGTAGAGCGTGCGAAAGAATCGATGCCCGATATCGACTCGCTCTTGTCGCGTTTGGAGGGGAGTGCCGCAAAAACCGAAGTGAAGGCCGAAAAGGACGGCATCAAAGGCGTCATCGACCATATCAAGGAACTGAAAGCCGGACGCGCGGAAGCGTTTTCCAAGGATTTGGAGGGCCTTCGCACATCGCTTTCGGAAACCGACCGCCGTACTATCGCCACGTCCCTCGGCGATGTTTCTTTGGCGGAAAAACTCGGTGTAAAGGACGTCGTAGCCAAGGCTTCCGAACCTGCGAAACGGACGATTTCGGAGGTTGCCGATACCGGGAAAGAAGCCATCGAGAAATATCGAAAGGGTGACGTGCAAGGAGCGAAAGCCGCCGCGAAGGAAGCTATCGAACAGGGAAAAGCCGCCGGCGATGCCGGCATCGCGAAGGCGAAAGAAATCGGCTTCGTCGCCGCGATAAACGAAGGAATCGGAAGATTTATCGAGTGGATTAAAAATATTTTCCGCGCCATCGTCGGTTTCTTCGCTCCGGACGCCGCGAAGAAACTTTTCGGAGACGGAAAGGAAGAGGGCGTTACCACTGCCGATAAGAAGGCCGAAACGGCAGCCGCCGCGAAGGAAGCCCCTCTTGAAAAAGCCCTCGGAGAGCGCAAAAAGCGTTTTATGGAAACGCTCTCCCGCGAATACCACGTCGACTTCACGGATCCGGCGAAGAACCGTAAATTCGAAACGATTTGGAAGAAGTACATGGACGACTCCAAGGGTACTGCCAAGGATCTCGCCGAGAATTTCCGGGACGATAAGACCTACCATTTGGCGGATTACCCCCTGCGTTACGGAAAAGATTCCCTCTCGTTCGTATACGAACTCGTCGATGCCGGAATCATTCCAAAGGACGCGATTCGCATGTGGTTTGTGGATGGGACGAAAAAAACCGTCGCTTTCGGACTTTCAATCGGGAAGGAACTCATTTCGCTCAACGGAGTGGAAGAAGTGCTCGGACAATTGTCCGTCGAAGAACTCGGGAAAAAGTATTCCGAGATGGGTTCCAACGAAAAACAGCTTCTCGCCTACACGATCCAACACAAGTTCGCCCCGCTCGCGTATCTCACGGGTATTGCCGCGGGTGCCGCGACATCCCTCCTCATCGCGTATCCGACCTGGAAGGAAGGCGTGGCGCTCGGAACTTCGGTAAACGCGGCCAAGACCGTTTTCGCCGGTTTTGACCAAGCGGCGAAGTCCATCGAAGAGGTGTATGCGATCATCGGGGGAAAGAATGCCTCATTTTCCGCCGAACTTCTCCGGAAAATGATGCGTGAATCGTATACGAAGCTCCATGTTACCGAGTTCGCTCGTTCTTCCAAGAACGCCGGGGAATTTGCCGACGGTCTCGCGAAAATTCGGGGTACCGTTCCGGCGGAAATGCTCGATGCCGACCTTTTGAAGAAATTCGAAACGGCCGTTACCGACCGTGCCGCTCCGATATCCTCCCTTCGCGGTTCCGTTCAACAGCTTATCGAAACCGACCATACGAAAACCGCTCGGCTCAATTTCATGGAACGGGTAAAGGGGACCGCCGAACGCTCGGTCAAAGGATACTATGCCGATTCTTCGATCTATATCGACGACGTGGTCCGGCAGAGGGGAGTGGTGGATAAGGCTCTTTCCGCGAGTGTGGCGGAATCGAAGAATTCCATCGGTTCCATTATTACCAAGCTCCGTGCGGTAGGAAAATTCACGAGCCTCCCGGGAGTGGCTCAGAAGGCCGCATTCTCCGTCCATGCCGACAGCGTCGAAGAATTCAAAAAGGTCGCTTCCGGCATCGCCAAGGAATCGCCCCACCTCTTCGAATCGTTTTTCGCCAACGTCGCGGTGGTGGTTTCCGGAGTGGCCGCGTACGAATCGTGGAAATCCGGAACCAACGCGCCCACTGCCATTCTCCGTTCGCTCGCGGGATTGACACCCTTCTTCGGGGCCGGAATCATGTTTTACGAAGGAACCGAAATGGAAGGCGGACTTCCGACGAAGCCGTTCTACATTATGACAGGTGTCGGCATGCTTGCCGTTGACGCGTGGCAACTTGCCAAACTCGCGGCCTCCGGTGCTCGGGCGAGCGAATATCTCGCGTATTTCGGACGTCCGATTACCCTCTCGGCGAAATTCGCGCTCGGCAGCGTCCGAACCGTATACGAAACGGGAAAGACCGTTTCCGGAATCGCGCGTGCGGGGTCGGTTTCCACCGAAGCCGCCGCTGAACTCCGCGGACTCGGATTCCGTTTCGCGGGAGTCGGAGCAGTGTTGGCCGTATCGATTCTCGCGGGCAGGATCGCTTATGATTCATACCGCGAAGGCGAAGACGAGAAACTCCTTGCCGATCTGAAGAAGGATGGATTTTTCGACGAGAGCGGCAACCCGATTCCGGCTAAAGTGACCGAGGCTTTCCGTCAGCTTCCCAAGGAAAAGCAGGAGATTCTCGTAAAGATTGCCGCAGCATCCTCGCTCGGTGGGGAAAAACGCGAGTTTGATGTCCGTCAAGCCGGATCCGGATGGAAACTTACTATCCAAGACCGTATCACGGACACCGAAGTCCCGAACCTCATCGCCGCTTTCAAAGAAAACGGCCTCCCGGTCGACGTGCACTATGCGGAAAAAACCATCCGCACCCTCGCTGCTACTTTCAAGGCGGAAGGATATGGAAAAGACATGTTCGTCCGTCGTATGAAGGAATTGGGCGTGGCGGATCCTGAAAAATTCTTCGCATAATCTCGACATTTTCCGAGGGAAACCGGATCTGACCGAAAAACCGCCCCATCCGAGGGCGGTTTTTACTTTTCCGAACGCGTAGTCGGGGTTAGCGTATCGAATTTCGACAATCGTTTTCGTACCTCCTCCCGGATTTCCATTCTCCGGTCTTCCGGGTGGAACTTGAGGAAATCGTCGGAAATCACGATTCCCCAGGGCTTTCCGAGGCGTTCGTATTCCCGAAGGGTCTTCCCGAGGAAGAGGCGTTTGAGGATTGATTCGACGAGACGCGCGAGACTCGAGGGGTTCCGAGTCCGTTCCGAAGACCTCCGCAGACGGGGGACGGAACGCTCGGTCCCAGCTCCTAACAGAGTTGAAGTCGCTGCGGACTCGTTCGTCCCACCCCCCGTCGAGGACCAGTCGAGGAGCGGAGCTCGAAACCCCTCGAATCCGTCCACCGGAACGAGCCTCCGCGCCCATTCGGAGAGATATACGTCGTCGGGAATCGCGATCTTTCCGAAGTCCGCCCCTTCCGCCGCGAAAAACGAAAGACAGAACCTCCCCTTCACCTTGTCGCCGTGGCGTCGCACGCCCAAAAGCGTGAAGAAGAGCGTCGTTACGACGCGTCCGGTCCAAATGCGCCCAGGCGCGGTCTCGACGAACAGGTCGATATCCGAGTCCGCATCCGCGGCGTTCATCGAGAGGGAATTGCATACCCATATTCGCCGTATGGCTGGGAACTTCGCCAGAACGCGGCAGTATTTTTTCGCCCGTTCGACGAGTCGGAGTTCGCCCTCCGACGGAAATTCCTTCGCTCCGATTACTTTGTCGAAGGCCGCGCGTACCGAAGATTCGTCGAAAGAAGGGAACGCTCGCGCGATTCCGCGGACGTCCGTTCGATTTCCGGGAATTTTCGAGTACGATTCCGACATGGAAAAAAGGATTCGCGACCAACATACCCAGAGAGACCGACTTTTTCAACTCCTGCTCGAAATTCCGCCAGGAAAAGTCGCCACGTACGGGGAACTCGCCCGGGTTCTTTGAACTTCCCCACGGGCCGTCGCTTCGATGCTTTCGACGAATTTGGAACCGGACGAATATCCTTGCCATAAGGTCGTGGCGTCTGATGGAAGGCTCTCCGGATACAATCTCGGTCCGTATGAAAAACTCCGCCGGCTTTTGGCTGACGGAGTGGAATTTCAGGATGGCAAGGTATCGAAAAGTCTCTTTTTCCACTTTGGGGAATAGGCTTATTACTCCCCTCGTTTTTTTTCGAAGGCCAGCAAAGTTCGTTCTCGAAAGATGGGAAGAAGAGAAGCGTACTCGTCCAATTCCTTTTCCGTCGGCGGTCTCTTGAGCGCCTTTTCGGTCGGTTTGGGCGGAAGTCCCGCGCCTTCTTCGTGCACGACGATGATGTCGCGGCCGGATTCCTTTCCGTGGTAAAGGCTTTCGTCCGCGAGCTTGAGAAAATGTCCGACGAGACTTTCGTTCCGATCGATTCGGCTTAAATCCGCCGTATGAATCCCCTTGATTCCGACGGTAACGGAAATCCGGAAGGGGTCTCCGGTATTCGGATCCGTGAAAACGAGTTCCTTGATCGACGCGACGATGCGCTTGAGGACGGATTTCGCCCCGTACTCGTCGGTATCGTCGAGAAATAGGACGAATTCCTCTCCTCCCCAGCGGGATACGACATCGCTTTGCCGATGGATTTCCCCGGTACTCTTACCCGAAAGCACGCCCCCAACTGCCGCAAGGACCTTATCTCCCATGGCATGGCCGTACGTGTCGTTCACTTTCTTGAAAAAGTCGATATCCAGCATGCAGAGCGCTACGGAACGTCCTTCGTCCGAGCGTCGAAGCCGGGCGATGGAATTTTCGATAATCGGTTCCGAGGTCCCCCGTAAAACCAATCCGGTCAATTTATCGTGTTGGCTTCCATGGAGCTCCTCCTGCATTCGCCCCATCTCCTTCCGGAGCTCCTCCTGCATTCGCTCCATCTCCTTCCGGAGCTCGAGAGTCTCCTTTCTCGCTAGGAAAGTTTCTTCCTCATGGATAATGGCCCGAAGTTGGATGTAGAAGGTTTTCGCGACCTCTGAAATCGCGTTGATATCAATGTCGTGGGCGGTCGTATAATCATCCAATAAAAGATACCCTATGGGCTCTCCGTCCAAATGTCGGAATACGAAGACCGCATCCACTCCGCCGTCTTCCGAATCCGAAGGATCGAGATACGCGAACTTTCCGTCTTTCGTACCCTCGATTGCCGACTGAACCTGTTCGTGAATAACTGCCATATCGGCACTTTCGTGCAGGATTCCAGATTCGTGTATTGCTACGTCACCGGTTCTGCGCAGAAGCCAAATTCCAGCGTAGTCCATATCGAGAAACTCCCGCAATAGTTCGAGGGATTCGGAAATCATTCGGAAACGGCGAATCTCCGGAGCGCTGCCCGCCATGGACGTCGACACGGTTCTCCCCATATGCTCGAGCACGGAGGCGAAATTTTCTGGAACGTCGACTAATTTTTCCAATACGGACACGTTTTCGATCAGGCTCGGAAGGAGTTGTCGGATTTCACTGATGACTTCCCAGGCCCCAGAGCCCTTTTCCGGAATTTCTTCGTTCGAAAGGATATCCTCACACCTAGGACCAACGAGGTTGCGTATTTCGATCGCGGCCCGCCGGAATTCGAGAATATAATCCCGAATCTCGCCGATATCGGGCGTTCCGGAAACGGGCAGGGAAGAATCCGCTACGTAGGGGTTCCGGGGGGTACGTCCGGCAATTGGCTTGTTCATGGAAATTTCATGTGTTATCCGCCTCGTTCACGTCAACATCCGTATTCCCCTTCGATGATTTGGTTGCACCTCGGGACAATGAGATGGATAAGGTCGGACACGGTATTTTCGATCTGTCTTGCCCGTGCTCGGAGCTCGGAGAAACTCGGAGAATCCATAGCGATGGTTATACGACTTCGTCCATGCTTGTCAAATTCGCGGCGTGCGGAATTTTTTCGAGAACCTTCGGGAATGGTTCGAAAAAAGCATTCGTCGCCCGGACTATTTTCTTGCAGGTCTCTTCGAATTTCGCGCCGTCTTCCTCTAAAAGCGTCATGCGGAACCCGTCGAGCGGACATTCGAACCCCGAAAGAGGTACGACGCATATGCCTTCGGATGCCATAAGTTCGTAAGCGAACCGCTTGTCCATGCGGAATTTTTCCAAAGGAAACGAATCGACGAACGACCTTACCCGGGTATCGTTCGTTTTCAGTTTCGTTCCAGTTTCTTCGTCCTCCGCGTTTTCGAAAACTGCCGTGAGATAGAACACCCCGTCTGGACTTGGAACTTTGAGATATTTCGATTCCGAGAGAATTCTTACGCCCGTCTCGGCCCGCTTCCGATATTTATCCACGCGGGCGGCGAAGTGCGTCGGGTATTTCGGATGTGACAGGACTTCGGCCATGACGGCCTGCGGAAGGGTCGCCGAGGCGACCTCAAGCATTTTAGAAACGAGAATGGTATTGACGTATGCCTTGAATTCCGAGTCCTTGTCGGCGTTATATACTTCGATCCATCCGCAGCGCGAGCCCGGCCAGGGGATTTCCTTGCTGATGCCCTTCATGGCGATGCCCGGAACGTCGCCTACGATATCGCAAAGGCGTATGACCGTCTTGCCGGGGAATACGACGTTCTGGTAGATTTCGTCGAAAATGACGAAACAATCGTATTCCTTTGCCATAGCGATGATCTTTTCGAGAGTTTCCCGTTTGTGGACAGCCCCGGTAGGGTTATTCGGATTGACGACCAGAATGCCGACGATCCCCTCGTGGTACCGGATTTTATTTTCGAGTTCTATGAGGTCGGGTTCCCAACCGTTTTTCGGATCGAGGGAGTAAGTAATTGCCTTTCCTCCGTGGTGCATGGCTTCCGCGGTGGCATGCGAAGGATATACCGGATTCGGTCCGATGACGCGGGCATTGTTCGGAAGATTCGAAAAGATTTTATTAATCGCTTCGCCGAGTCCGTTGAAAAATATTACGTCTTCCGGAGTGCAAACGGAGGAATCGGAAAAGCGTTCGAGTACGAATTTCCGCGCGCTCTCGAGCCCCTTGGTCGGGGCGTACGCGTAGGTCGAATCTACGTAGCAGGCTCGGGCGACGGTCTCTTTCATCCAATCGGGAACCCGCTCTCCCTTCGCGATCGGGTCGCCGATATTCTCGTAGGTCATCGGGACTCCGAGCGCCTCGATTTTTTTCGCGACTTCTACGATTTCGCGGATTTCGTAACGGAGGAATTCGTCCCCCTTCTTGACGACGGAAGTGCGCATGGTTCGAAGGAAAATTTCCGCACAATAGTATCGAAACCGCCTTCCGCCCGCAAATCGGTTTGCCTATTGCCTCCGGAGCCATTCCGGATAAAATCCGAAAAGTACATCAGAGGCGATCCGCCCGGAGCGGACGTTTTTTTCCACGTTTCCCCAATGGCATACGAATTCTACGACCTTCTCGGCGTCGGCCGCGACGCTTCCGCCGAAGAACTCAAAAAGGCATACCGTAAAAAGGCGATGGAACTCCATCCCGACCGACATCAGGGCGATAAGGCCAAGGAGGCCGAATTCAAAAAGGTGAACGAAGCCTACGCCACGCTCTCCGATCCTCAGAAAAAAGCCGCGTACGACCGTTCCGGCGGAACGGCGGCGGATTCGGGCTTTCCGGGCGGCGGATTCCAAGGCGACTTCGATTTCTCGGATATTTTCGAATCGTTTTTCGGCGGCGGATTCCAGTCAGGAGGCCGGGGAAAACGTCGGGAAATCGGCGACGATATCGAAGTTCGGGTCAAAACGACTTTTGAAAAAGCCGTCAAGGGCGGCAGCGAAGAGGTTGTCTACGAACGTCGGCACGTATGTCCGGACTGTGCGGGAACGGGCTCCGAGAAAGGGCGGAATCCCAAGGCATGTCCCGACTGTGGTGGTTCCGGCCGCGTTCGCCAGCGTATGCAGACCGTTTTCGGCGTGGTCGAACAAGCGGTATCGTGCCACCGTTGCCGGGGTACTGGAAAAATCATCGAACATCCGTGCCAGAAATGCCGGGGCGAACGCTACGTCGTATTCCGAACTGACCGCAAGGTCGACGTTCCCGCGGGAATTGAGGACGGCATGACCGTCAAAATTCGTGCCGAGGGACACGAGGGTATCGACGGCAATGGCGATCTCTACCTTCATTTTTCGGTCCCCGAATCGGAAAAAGGCCTCCATCGTGACGGAGCGGACCTCCACTTCCATTTGGATCTCGATCCGGCGGAAATGGCTCTCGGTACCGTAAAGAAGGTTGCGATTCCCGTTGTCGGTGAACGGGAAATCGAAGTGAAAGCCGGATCCCAACATGGAAAGTCGGTACGTTTCCGGGGAGAAGGCGCCCCGAAGCTCCCTTCCGGAGGCAAAGGCGACCTCATCGTCACGTTCCAGGTGAAGATCCCTGAAAAACTGACTGCGAAAGAGCGCGAATTTTACGAGGCGATCGCGAAAGAAAAGAAACTCGGCGAAGTCCACGGGAAGGGGATACTCGGCAAACTGTTCGACTAATTCTCCTTTCCATCGTCGCGGATACCGCGTTTCCTGTCTTTTTCCTCCGTTTTTCTTTCCGTTCCGGAACATCCGACGTTATACTGCATCTCGCAGGAATTCCTTTCTCTCCCATGTCCTACAACGATCTCGTTAACGTTCCCTCATTCGGCAAGAAGCGGGAGAACTTCGACCCCGAACGCGGCGACGTCGTATTCTATTGCCGCGCTTGTAAGAAAACGGTGGAAGCCGTGCGGCTCCACCCGGTAAAAATCCGCTACGAATGCCCGATTTGCAAGGGACACGAAATCAGCATCGGTACCGCTTCCGGCGTACAGGAGTTCTATTCCAAGTCCCACCACAGGTAGTCGGATTCCGTTCAGCGGACGAAACTGTCCATATGGAATTTCCATATTAAAATTTGCTTTTTACATACGAGCATATATATTTTGCTCCGTCACCTATTTTCCATTCCCCCATACCATGGACAACAAGAAGGAGGCCCTCGCTTCGGCCCTCGCGATGATCGAAAAGCAGTTCGGCGCCGGATCCATCATGCGTCTCGGCGACCAAGAATCCATTAAGGTCGAAACGACCTCTTCCGGTTCCATCGCTCTCGACCGAGCTCTCGGAGGCGGATATGCCAAAGGCCGCATCGTCGAAATCTACGGTCCCGAATCTTCCGGAAAAACCACGCTCACGCTCCATGCCATCGCCGAAATGCAGAAGACCGGCGGCACCTGCGCGTTCATCGACGCGGAGCACGCGTTCGATCCGTCCTATGCGAAGAAGATCGGCATCGACGTCGACTCGCTCATCATTTCCCAGCCGGACAACGGCGAACAGGCGCTCGAAATCGTCGACGCGCTCGTCCGTTCCGGCGCAGTGGACCTCATCGTCGTCGACTCCGTCGCCGCGCTCGTTCCCAAGGCGGAAATCGAGGGCAACATGGGCGACTCGTTCATGGGTCTCCAGGCCCGTCTCATGAGCCAAGCGCTCCGTAAGATTACGGGGGTCATATCCAAATCTTCGTGCACGGTCATCTTCATCAACCAGATCCGCATGAAGATCGGCGTCATGTTCGGCAATCCCGAAACGACTACCGGCGGTAACGCGCTCAAATTTTACGCTTCCCAACGCCTCGACATCCGCCGCAAGGAAAAGATCGAATCCGGAACCGGCGACGACCGCGAGGCGACCGGTACCCGCGCCAAGGTCAAGGTCGTCAAGAACAAGGTCGCGCCCCCTTTCCGCGAAGTCGAAATCGACATCCTCTTCAACGAAGGCATTTCCCGCTCCGGAGAGGTCGTCGACATCGGTTCCGAATCGGGCATTATCAAGAAATCCGGAGCGTTCTATTCCTACGGGGACGTCAAGCTCGGCCAAGGCCGGGAAAACGCCAAGGCTTTCCTTGATCAAAACCGCGAACTCCGCGACCAGATCGAAACGGAAATCCGCGCTGTCGAAAAGGCGTAGTGCCGTCTGATACCGTACGTCAAACCCCCTCGTTTCGAGGGGGTTTCGGTTTCCGAAGGCCGCGATCCCTTAACGGACGGAGTTCTTTGGACATTTGCTCAAAAACGGTTTTTACGTATAATGGAGACGTAAAAACCGTTTTCGCATGAGCGACCTCGACCTCCAAATTCCTGCAATCGCCCAAGAAACCGCCCCCGCATTCGTTTCGGAGGCTCTTTCGAACGTGCTCGACCGTACCCACGAGGCCGCTGGAAATATCGTCAATTTCGACGAAATCGAAGCTCGGGAAGTCGGCATCCGGGCGCTTTTGCGCACCGGAAACGTCCTCCGTTGGTTCCGTTCCGGCGTGACGGAAGTCGAAATCGCCGAATATGCCGGCATTATCGACGCCCTCACGCGCAAACGTGAAGAACTCGTCGCTACTGCCGCGAACGACGAAGAATTCCGAAAGGCCGCGTAACGGTTTTTCGTACGGCTTCGTAAGAATCGGAATTCCGCAAGGTTTTCCGACTTTTTTTTCGTCCGTTTTCCGCTATCATCCGACATCCCGTAATTTTTGTTTATGGCCATCGCGAAATCTTCTTTCGTCCTCCGTTCCCGCCGCACCCTTACGAACGACGTTTTCGAACTCGTGTTCGACAATGCCTCGAACCTTTCGTCCAAAGCCGGCGAATACGTCATATTCGATGCCGCTCCGGGCGTAAAACGCGCCTATAGCATCGCTTTCCGGAATGAATCCGGGGGATTCGGATTCGTAATCAAACGCGTCCCCGACGGCGCGGGGAGTCCGGTTATCTGCGATCTTCCTATCGGTGCTGAAATATCGGGAATGGGCCCGATGGGACACTTCGTTCTTCGGGAGACTGACGTAGCGAAATGCTTCATCGGTACCGGAACGGGATTCGCCCCGCTCTACTACCAATTGCTCGATTCCAGCAACCGCGGATACCGCTCCAAAATGGCCTTCGTTTTCGGCGTACGTTCCGACGAGGACGTATTTTACGAAAAGGAATCCGCCGAACTCGCCGCCCGTTTTCCGGATTTCGTTTCGCGCCGGTATTTGAGCCGGGTGGAAAAACCGGGTTTCGAAAAAGGTTACGTCACCGATTTTCTCACGCCCGAGAACGTCTCGCAATACGCTGAGTTCTATCTTTGCTGATCGCCTTCGATGGTAAAGGACGCGCGAATGAAACTCGCGGAACTCGGAGTTTCCAAAGAGAGCGTATTCTTCGAACAGTATTAAAAAATCCCCCTCGGGGGATTTTTCTATACCTTCGGAGCGAGCTTTCGGTATTCTTCAAGTACGGCTTCTCCCGTTCGTTCCCAAGAGAATTTTTTCGCCCTTTCGAGTCCTTTTTGAATAAGCGGCCCTCTTTTTTCCGGATGGGAGAGAAAGGCATCCATGGCACTCGCGATATCGTCAATCCGGAGGGGGTCGAAAAATACCGCATTGCCTTCCCCCGCGACTTCCGTCAGGCTCGAACCTTTCGAGCAGAGCACGGGCAAACCCGCCGCCATCGCCTCTATCACGGGGAGTCCGAATCCTTCGTAGAGGGACGGGAAGACGTACGCTTCCGCTCCGCGGTACAACGGCGCGATATCCGCATTGTCGACGAATCCCGGAAGGCGTACCCGTCCGGAGAGTCCGAGTCGGACGACCGCATCCCGGACGTCACGGTATCCGGGGTCTTCTTTCCCCGCGAGCACGAGGTTCGTCTCCGGATATTTTTCCGCGATCGTCGCGAAGGCCTCCACGAGCCGGACGAGGTTCTTGTGTTCGCGAAACACTCCCGTATAGAGGAAATATTTTCCCTCTATGCCGAGGGATTTTTTCACTTTCGCGACCCGTTCCTCCGAAATTTCCGCTTCGAACCGTCCGTGGTCGACCCCGTTATGGACGACGGCAATCTTGTCTTCCGGGATGTCGAGGATTTCCACGAGATCCTTTTTCGTATGGGCACTGACCGAGAATATCTTCTCTGCCCGCCGGGCAATCGACCGAATCGTTGTCGAATAGGCGAAACGGTGGAGACTGCTCTTCATCTTGCGTCCCGGATAGAACGAAAGCGTGAGGTCGTGGATGGTTACGACCGATTTTCCCCGGTAGGCGAGGGGCGCGTTGAAGTGCGCGAAGTGCATCAGGTCGAGCTTTTCCTTGGCGATGAGAAAAGGAAAAACCGCCTGTTCGCCAAAAGAATAGTGACGGACGTCGGCTTCGACCTTCTTAAAATTCGGCGCGTCGACGGTACAATCCGCCATGCCCGATTTCGAAAGGAATAGGACGTAGTCGTTTTCCGTATCGTGGCGCGCCAGGTAATCCACGAGGCGTTCCACATAGATGCCGATGCCCGTGAATTTCGATCCGTACATTCGGCAATCGATTCCGATCTTCATGGTTTTACAAAGGTTTTAAATAACGGACGGCGTCACTATTGCTCGCGTTTTTGCCGCGGTCCGGTAGAATTGGCCCAAGTATACGGGTAAAACGCCGATTCCCAAATGATCGAAGCCTTCCTTGACGAACTTCTCCCCTTACCTACGTACGTGCGGATCAAAGCGGTGCCGAAGCAACCGAAAACCGAACTTTTCGCCCGCATGGACGACGGTACTTGGAAGATTCGCGTGGCTGCAGTACCGGAAAAAGGAAAAGCCAACTTGGAGATTGTCCGATACCTTTCGGAAATCACCGGATTTTCAAAAAGCCGTTTTGAGATCGCGAGCGGGGCTGGGGACGCGTTCAAACTCGTAAAAATCCGCCCGGAGTAGGGCGGATTTTTTTTACGTCGTATTTACCGTACGGACACTTCGTAGAGCCTTCCGATGCGGAGGTATTCCTCACGGCTCGCGGAAGTCGGCCTTTCAAGTGTTTGGCCTACGCTGTCGGAATCATCGCCGGATATTCGACTGAGGAACTCTGCCCTTTCGAGGCCTTCGGCAAGCCTTGCGCGGTAGTGCGCGTGGATTTCCTGCCCGATCTTTACCGATACGAGGTCGTCCATTTGGAAACCGACGTTTTCGACCATAGCCTCCGTTGCCGCTTCGAATAGCCGGGCGATGGGGCGTTTGTGCCAATTTCCCGCTCGTAGTTCCGCGTCTACGGGAATGTCGAGCTTCGTAAGGATGGCGGCGGCATGTTCGACGCCATCTTGGATTCGCGCGCGAATTTCGGCTCCTTCGAATTCTTCGTCCGCCCTCGCAAGCGAGGCGGCGTCTTCTGCCGACAAAAGAGATAGCTCATCTT
>JAUPLX010000115.1 GCA_030836665.1 Patescibacteria group bacterium | reverse complement strand
GATTTTTGAAATCCGGTTTTCCGAAAGCGCCCTATTTCGATGCGTCGGACATCTTCTTCATCGCGTCCTTCAGGTCTTTTATGAGCGTTTTTTTCAGAAGGTCCTTCATCGCCTTCGCCTTCGTTTCCTCGTATTTCTTCGCGCTCGAAAGCGCCCTTTCCACGGCCTTTTTCGCATTCTGGAGTTTTGCCCGTTTTTTCGGATCCGCCGCATGTTTGTCCTTCAGTTTCGCGAACGAGGCTCCGAGTTTCGCGTTCAGTATCTTCCCGATCGGACCGTTCCCGGCGGTAACGGCGAGCCTCCACGGATCGTTTTTCTTCCCCGTTTTCGTAGTGGTCGCGACGGGCTTTTTTTCTTCCGTTTTCGCGACGGCGACGCTTCCGAACGTTACGATAACCGAGCTCTTCGATTCTTCCGGCATGCCGTCTTTTCCGCAGACGTCGGTCGAACCGTCGAAACAGTTTCCCCATTTTACCGTTTGCAGGATGCTGCCCTTGGCGGCTTCCGCACTCGCGGCGGTAGTCCACTGCCCGTCCTTAGCCTTTTCGAGCTTGATGGATTTCCATTCCATCGAGAGCGCTTTTTCCGAAGCGAGGAAATCGCTCAATCCTACCGAGACCGGAATACTTTTGGAAATGGTTTTTCCGGCGCCTTCTTCGGTGATTTCGAATACGGTTTCGGTAGTTCCTCCGTCCGTGACGATTCTCGAAGAACCTGCCTTCGCCGTGGAGAAAGGGTTGAACGTCCCCGCGATGGAGAATTTCGCGGTAATGCGGTAATACGCCGAAGGGTCGAGATTTCCGAGCAGGAGGTTTCCGAGGGATACTTCGCGGGAAGGGGCGAGTACCGGATCGTAGGAAGGCACGTTCGAAGGAATCGCTTGGAACGAAACCGCTTCTTTCGTCGCGACGCTCGAAGCGCTCTCCGACCCCGCGGCTTTCCCGGGGGAAAACGTGAGGGTTCCGGATTCCTGCCCCGAATTCCCGTTCTTTATTTTTATCGTATTCCCGCTTTCTTTCAGTTTGTCGCTCGGGAAGGAGAATTCGAGTCCCGCGGAAGTCTTCTTGAAATCTATCCGATTGACGAATTCGTACGTTTCGTTTCCTTGGATGTCTTTCTTTACCGTTCCATCAGCGTTCTTTACGGCGGTTTTCACTCCGCGTGCCGTGTAGGCGGTCCCGTTGATATCGATGTCTATTTTCTCGTAATCGCCGTAGAGCGAGACGGGATTCACGTCGATTTGGAAATTCGTCACCGCCCCCGACGGCACCGTCTTTACGGCCGTGATTTTCGGAAACAGGATATCGGAGAGGTCGACGGTCTTGCTATCGTAGAGGGAAGAATTTTTCTCCTTTACCACCACGCGGGCGACGGTCTCTCCCGTTCCGAGCAGGTTCGGTTTTATGCGGAGCGTTATCGGGCCCGACGAACCGAACCCGGTGGAGACGGTATTCTTGCTTCCGGTTCCGTTCACCTCGGGAACCGGAATCTGGTTGTTGATTTTGAATTCGTAGAGCGTCAGATCCTTTATGCCTCGGGCATTTTGGAAACGGAGGACGACCTGCGCTTCCCCGGACTCCATGGAGATGGAAGTATCGACGAGTTCTCCGAGAATTTCGGCCTGCTTGCGTACCGTGACGAAATTCAAAGGAACCCCGTCGGCCTTGAGCGTGACGCGGTTGTATTCGTCCGGGAGGGTATCTTGGCGCACGACGATTCCTTCCGGGGTGACGTAGGCGCGTTTCGGCTGGTACGACGTCGAGGAACTTCCGATTTCCAGCGGAATGTCCTCTCCGCTTCCCATGGATATGGCGTATTTCGTTCTGAGCGCGCTATCGTTTCTCGACGCTCCCGAGAATGCCAATTCACCCTGGTCTTTGGCGAACTGAACCGGGATGACGTAAACGGCCGTATCGCCTACGACGTTTCTCCGGACGTCGTTCTTGAGGTAGGTCCTTTCCGGAGACGCGACGGTTATCCCCGATGACAGGGATTCTTTCACCTTGCTCCGCACTCCGTCTTCCGCGGTCTTGTTTCCCCAGCGCTCGACGCTCAGTTTCGCCCACGATTTCAAAACGTTTTTCATCCGTACGGTTCCTCCGGAAAGGTAGTTTGCCGCATTCGGTACTTCGACGGTCCCTTCGTATATCCGGATATCCGTCGCGTCGTCCGGACGGTTTTTTACGAACAGGTCGTAATCCGTACCGTTGCGAACGATGGCACTCAGCCCGATTGCCGGCGGGGCGACGGTTCCCGTTTCGGCGAAGGCGGAAGGTATCGATAGGGCGCTGACGGACGCGGCTAAAACCAAAATGGCGGACTTCCGGGTATTGAAAAACGCGTTGGACATGGGGATTTCGGAGAAAAATACCCGGGCATTCTACGCGATATTTTCGGGTATGAAAGTATCGCCCTCTTGCCGAAAGGGCGAATTTGCGTTCTTACTTTCCGGCGGTTCCGGTTATTTCATCCGCGGGGGCTTTACGAGTGACGCCGTATAGGCGATGGCGATGGCGTCGGCGGCATCGTCCGGTTTCGGAATTTCGTCGAGCTTGAAGATCATCTTCAACGCGTTCTGTACCTGCGTTTTCGGCGCGTGCCCATTCCCGCAGACGCTTTTTTTTACCTGCATGGGCCCGAATTCCACGATTTCCGTTCCGCGTTTTGCGATTTCCGCCACGATGGCTCAGCGGGCCTGTGCTACCGCGATGCCCGTTTTCACGTTCGTCGTGAAGAGGAGGGTTTCGATTCCGCAAATTTCCGGATGGTAGGCGTCGCAGAGTTCCCCGATATCCCGGGCGATTTCGACGAGCTTTTCCGGAAGCGGCGCGTTCGGCGTCGTGGAGATGACTCAAAAATCGAGAATTTCCGGAACGGGGTGGCGTCTTTTCAGTATGGCGAAACCCACGGTGGTCGTTCCCGGGTCGATACCGAGGATTATTGACATATAGCCATATTTATAGTCTAATATAAATGTTGAACCGAATCGCGGCAAGAAGTCCGCGAGAGCGCCTAGTAATTCAAAATCAGATCCATGTTTTCCACTTTGGTAGAAACGGTTCTCGTCGAAGTTCCGATCGAGAGCAGAATCCGGGCGTCGTCCCAATTGTCCGACGAACAGAAAAAAGATTTCATCAACCTGCTTTCCTACTTCACTTCTTCCGAACTTCGCGAACTCGAAACGTTGCTGTAGTTCTTGAAAAAACGTCCGTCCCCGGACGTTTTTTCATATCTAATAAACGGCGCTTTGGGTTTCGAGAAACCGGTAGAGGAGCGCTTGTTTGTCGACGTAATCGCCTAAAAGAACCTTTCGGGTCGCGGCGGTTTCCTTGACGGAAATCTTGCCCGAATGGCGCTTTCCTCCGAAGACGTCGCTTTCGACGATTTCGGAAAACGGAAGGAAAAATTCGTCGGAAAGAAGAAAATCCCCGATCGTCCGGTATTTTTCGAGATAGTCCCGGAAAGCGTTGCCGTAGTCGAAAAGCTTCTCGCCGTTCCTTATGGATTTGAGAAGTCCGTACAGCCGACCGATCGAGAGGATGTAGCGTTTCGTAATGACGAAATGGATGGCCTTTTCCATCGGGTCGTTCACCCGGAGGACCACCGCGCCCCGTTTGACGGCGTATTTCCGAAATTGGGAAGTCACGTAGCCCTCCACGAGGGCGTCGATAAGTTTGGTATACGAACTGATGACCGAAAGCCCGTCTCCGGAATTCGAACGTTGGAGGTTGAAGAACGCGATTTCGGCATCCACCAGATGGCTGAGCGTTTCTTTCGGGGCGTTCATCAGCAGGAGTTCGCCGAAGTATCCGCGAATCCGCGCGTAATTCATCTCCTCCATGTTTTCGCGCATGAAATCCGAGCGGACTTCGTCGGTCATTTTCCCGGTCCGCCGTTTGGCGATCTTATGGGCGTCTTCCCGCCACTGGCGTTCCATCCACGCGGACGCTCCGGTAAGGAGCTTCTTAAGGCGTTCGTTCTCGGCTTTCAGAAGTTCGATTTCCGTCTGCGACATAGGGATGGGGGTAAAATGGGGCGGGGGAGAACGGTCGATGGAATTCGTGAGATGGAGTGTGGGAATCTTTTTTGGAAGGGCGGTGGGGGATTCGGATTCGAAGGCATCCCCCCTAAAAAGCCTGAGAATCCGAATCCCCCACCGCCCGCTACGGATTACTCTTCCAGAATTCTCCGCACGTTCCCGAATTCCCGGGAGAGCGTATTTTCGTCATGGGCTTCGAGATTGAGCCGGAGGAGCGGTTCGTTGGAGCTTGGGCGGAGGTTAATCCAGAACGTCGGCATCCGGAGGGTGAGTCCGTCGAAGCGTTCTTTCTCCGCTTCGGGATACGCGGCTTCGATCTTCGCGGTCGCGGCGGCGACGTCCGAGACCCGAAAATTGGTTTCCTCGATCGCCGGATATTTGGCATACGCTTTCCGCACGTCCGACGCCTTTTGATTTTTTTCGACCATGGCTGAAAGGAAACATACGAAGGCGATGATGCCCGAGTCGGCGTTGGCGTTTTTTCGGAAGTAGTAGTGGCTCGAATGTTCTCCGCCGAATTCGATGGACGGATCCGCTTTCATCATTTCTTTGATGTAGACGTGCCCGACTTTCGCTTTGACCGGTTTCCCCCCGAGAGCCGTGACGAGTTCCGGAACGGCATCCGAAGATACGGCGTTGTATACGACGGAGGCACCCGGCTTTTCCGATAGGACGTTTTCGGCGATGGAACACATCATCGCCGCGGCGGGAACTACGGTTCCGGTTTCGTCACAGGCGACCGCCCGGTCGGCGTCGCCATCGAACGCGACGCCGACGTCGGCTCCGACTTCCCGGACTTTCGCGACGAGATCGAGGGTATTTTTCGATTCGATGGGGGAGGGGTGGTGGTTCGGGAAATTTCCGTCCGGTTCGAGGAAGAGCCCCGTCATTTCGAATCCGAGACGTTTCGCGAGCTTCGGAAGGAACGCGCCCGCCGCTCCGTTTCCGGCATCGGCGACGACCTTGATTCCTTTGAGACTTCCCCGGGCGAAACTCGCCACGTGCTCGGTCCAAAGATCCGAAACGTCGCGGACTTCTTCTTTGCCGACGATATCCGAAGGCACCGGAGTTCGCGCAAGGAAATCGGCGATTTTCGGTCCTAGATCTTTCAGATTGACGGGTTCGGCGTTTTTCAGGCAGGATTTGAGCCCGTTGTATTCTTTCGGATTATGGCTCGCGGTAACCATGAATCCGGCGTCCACGTCACCGTAGCAGACGGTGGCGTATTGGAGCATGTCGGAGGATACGAGCCCGAGATCCACGGCATCCT